>NZ_JAQRFJ010000005.1:0-112557 GCF_028599065.1 Xenorhabdus sp. PR6a
CCTACGGGGAACACGCACAATGCGATTTCACTGAATTGCCGTGGCATAGGTTTATCCCCGTACCTACGGGGAACACGTTGTTCCTCATGTAAGTTATAAGTAATGTAGCGGTTTATCCCCGTACCTACGGGGAACACTGCGTTATCCAATCTGGAATTATTATGCTGGTCGGTTTATCCCCGTACCTACGGGGAACACGACACTGTGTTTTGATATAACCCTGCAAATAGCGGTTTATCCCCGTACCTACGGGGAACACTAAAGTGATGGGAATTGTTTTGGATTTAGAACCGGTTTATCCCCGTACCTACGGGGAACACCTGAGTATGCCTGCTGGAGTTTTCCTTTATTGCGGTTTATCCCCGTACCTACGGGGAACACGATTGATAAAGCGAAATTCTTCTTTTCCAACGCGGTTTATCCCCGTACCTACGGGGAACACGGCACTTTCGCTTTGCTCAAGCACCGTGTATGCGGTTTATCCCCGTACCTACGGGGAACACTGAAAAGAATAACACTGCGGCGAACCCCTCACCGGTTTATCCCCGTACCTACGGGGAACACATGCCGCAGCCGCCTCAGCGCGGGGCCAGCAGCGGTTTATCCCCGTACCTACGGGGAACACAATTTTTCGACAATAATTACTGGAGCAGATCGCGGTTTATCCCCGTACCTACGGGGAACACAATAAGAAATTTCATTTTAACCACACTTTCCCCGGTTTATCCCCGTACCTACGGGGAACACGTAACGAAGGGCGTCAGCACTATCTGTCCTACCGGTTTATCCCCGTACCTACGGGGAACACGGCAGCATTTCCAGTAATTCATCCATATCAACCGGTTTATCCCCGTACCTACGGGGAACACACAAAATCACAATAACCGGATAACCCTAAAAACGGTTTATCCCCGTACCTACGGGGAACACGAGGGGCAATAACTCCACCACTTCGCCGAGCGCCGGTTTATCCCCGTACCTACGGGGAACACGGTGTGGCTGGCGTGGTTTTACGCCGTTTGCGCGGTTTATCCCCGTACCTACGGGGAACACCATCCAGAGCCTGTTTCACCTCCGGCGGCTGGCGGTTTATCCCCGTACCTACGGGGAACACGCACGTTCTTCATCCAGTCAATATATTGATTGCGGTTTATCCCCGTACCTACGGGGAACACTGGTCAAAGTCCGCATAACGTTCAACCAGACGCGGTTTATCCCCGTACCTACGGGGAACACTACCGATGGTTTCGGCGTGTTGCAGAATGGGGCGGTTTATCCCCGTACCTACGGGGAACACTTCAGATTTACGAATGTCATATACTTCTTTAGCGGTTTATCCCCGTACCTACGGGGAACACAACAGCGTCATAAACTGATCAAACATCAATAACGGTTTATCCCCGTACCTACGGGGAACACCGGAATAGCGATATCATTCGACTCATACAACGCGGTTTATCCCCGTACCTACGGGGAACACTGGGCGCTAGAGCTAAAGATATATTTGATAAACGGTTTATCCCCGTACCTACGGGGAACACCCCCATTCAATCAACGCGTCATTCAGGCTGACCGGTTTATCCCCGTACCTACGGGGAACACTACATGGATATACCCCTCCTAACCGGTACAGCCGGTTTATCCCCGTACCTACGGGGAACACGTCCGTCCCTATCGGATTTAGTAATCATTTTTTCGGTTTATCCCCGTACCTACGGGGAACACCCCCAGTGCGTCACTGCCGTAGGCCAGCAGGCCGGTTTATCCCCGTACCTACGGGGAACACGACTGGGGTGTCTGGGGAGGTGGCTTATCTTGCCGGTTTATCCCCGTACCTACGGGGAACACCCCAATTATATCCAACTGTTTTATAAACCCTTTTTAGGGCGAAAAAATTCTACCATTTTTTCAGCCTATAAATCAGTGAAATTCTTCTGTTCATCTTTCCTGATTTATTATCTGTAATGCAGATCGCATTTCATTCATATCCTTCATGTTTATCTATCAAATTATGGGATCTCCATCACACAGTAGTGCCAATCATTACCTGCTGGCATTTGAGAGTCAGGTCGCATAAAAAAGGGCATATTTTATTATTGTGATGAAGAGTTAGACTGAATATGGAAAGGCATTAAAGGAGCCTTTAGTCGGCTCCTTTGGGGGTAATATCAATGCCCGTTCTATCAGGCGAGGGGAGTTTTACCGTTAAAATCTACGCTGAACCCGAAAAAACTGGCTCACCAGCACTAATATGCCCACTAACAGATAAGCGGCAAAAATGCCAATCAGCCATTGCGGCATATCCAACGTTAAAAATTCCCACTGTTTTATTGAACAATCCCCAAGCGCCTGAAATACCGAGGGTAGCCAATCATTTAAGGGTAACCAAGATGGGAATTGGACAAAGAACTCACAAGTATTAAACGGGGAAGGGTATAACTGCATCATGGTGTGATCCCATGCCAGTTGCAATCCTTGCCATGCGCTGTAAATCCACAGCAGGATCGCTAACCAGCGTAAAGGTGTTTTAGGGGCAATTGCGCCAAGCAGCGCAGCGCCTAAAATACCAAGTAATGCAACACGCTCATAAATGCACATTACGCAGGGTTGTAATTGCATGACATGTTGAAAATAAAGCGCTGTCGCTTCCAGGATAAGAGCGGTTAACGCCATCAATAACCATGCGCCTCGCCCTTGGGAACTCTGTTTTAAAAATTGAAACATTTTCTTTTCTTCCCATCTTTTCAAAATGAATTGGCTTATTGTGCCGTGTCATCCGCCATAAAAAAATAAAATTAAAATCAACTGAACCATTATAGTGGCGTGATCAAACCGAGCCTGATCAGATATTCAGTCGCAGGCACCAACCAAAATTCAACACATAACAGGCCGACTAAGGTCATCACAATGGTATAAGGCAGCGCCATCATGACCATACGGCCATACGAGAGACGGATCAGCGGAGATAAGGCCGAAGTCAGCAGGAACAGGAAAGCCGCCTGCCCATTAGGCGTTGCCACGGATGGCAAATTCGTGCCTGTATTAATGGCAACGGCCAAATATTCATACTGTTGTTGTGAAATCAAACCGTTTTTCAGGGCGGACAGCGCTTCGTTAATGTAAACCGTACCGACGAAGACGTTATCAGAAACCGTAGAGAGTAACCCGTTGAACAAGTAAAACAAGGAAAGCTGTGAAGCGGGTGAAGACTGCAAGACAAATTGGATAAATGGCGTAAACAGTTGTTGGTCAACAATCACGGCAACGACAGAGAAGAACACCGTTAACAGTGCAGTAAACGGCAAGGCTTCCTCAAAGGCTTTACCCAGCGCATGTTCTTCGGTAATCCCACAGAAGGCCGTTGTTAAGATAATGACTGACAGACCAATCAGACCCACTTCGGCCAGATGAAAAGCCAGTGCCACAATCAGCCAAATGCCGATCAATGCCTGAACGACAAGTTGGGCTTTTTCTTGGCGGGTACGTTTTTCACTGGCTTTTTGGTCATAATCTTTCAGGACAGAGCGAACACGCTCAGGCAATTCAGCGCCGTAACCAAACAATTTAAAATGTTCGACCAGCAAACAGACCAGCAAGCCGCAAATAAACACGGGAAGGGTGACCGGAGACATACGAATAAAGAATGTGACAAAATCCCAACCGACGTGTTTGGCAATGATCAGGTTTTGCGGTTCACCGACCATTGTCATCACGCCGCCCAGCGCGGTGCCAACTCCTGCATGCATCATCAGGCTGCGTAAGAATGCCCGGAACTGTTCCAGTGACTGCCTTTTATCCTCACTGTCAAAGCACTTATCATCATTCAGTTCAGCGTTGCCATCTTGGGAAAGAAACTGGTGATAGATAGCGTAAAACCCGACTGAGACACTGATAACTACAGCAATGACGGTCAGGGCATCAAGAAAAGCGGATAAAAAAGCACTGGCCAGACAAAATGCCAGTGCCAGCATTTTCTTGGAGCGGATACTTAACAGCAGTTTCGTGAAAACAAACAGCAGTAATTGTTTCATGAAGTAAATGCCCGCAACCATGAAAATCAGCAATAAAATCACTTCCAGATTATTGGCAATTTCATGACCGACTTGTTTGGGTGAAGTCATCCCGATAATGATGGCTTCAATGGCGAGTAATCCACCGGGTTGCAGGGGATAGCATTTTAATGCCATTGCCAGTGTGAAGATAAACTCAACAACCAGCATCCAGCCAGCAACAAAGGGGCTGACAAAGAAATAGACCAGTGGATTGATGATGAGAAAAACAATGATCGCCAGTTTGTACCAATCCGGCGAGTTGCCGAGAAAGTTTTTCACCACTGCACGTTGCATACTGATTTCCATTATTATTAACATTCCTCTTTGTGAATACTTGGAACAAATCCAAGCAACTATATATCTAAACAACCCTATAGGAATATAGGGGATAGTACGCTCAACGCGATAGCAATTTAAGGGCATTGGCGCATAGTTAATCTACGAATGATGGCATTTTTTATGAGCCCTTTCACTCTTTCACGGTTTATTTATCGGGTAACTATATCGAACAAGCACATTCTGGTATGATCAATCGCTATTATTAGCCAAGAAAACTGCTTTGGAATAATTAAAATTATGGTAATTAAGGCTCAAAGTCCTGCGAGTTTCGCGGAAGAGTATATCATTGAAAGTATTTGGAATAATCGCTTTCCACCCGGCTCCATACTGCCAGCAGAACGTGAATTATCTGAATTGATCGGTGTCACCCGTACGACCTTGCGAGAAGTGTTGCAGCGCCTTGCCCGTGATGGTTGGTTGACTATTCAGCATGGAAAGCCAACCAAAGTTAATAACTTCTGGGAAACATCCGGTCTTAATATTCTGGAAACGTTGGCGCGCCTTGATCATGATCGCGTTCCCCAGTTGGTTGATAACTTATTGGCCGTGCGAACGAATATTGCCGCCATCTTTATCCGTACTGCATTCAGGAACAACCCTGAAAAATCACTGGAAGTTCTGGCAGAAAAAGAACATGTGGAAGATACGGCTGAATCTTTCAGTTCTGTGGACTATGACATTTTCCGCGGTCTGGCTTTTGCGTCAGGAAACCCTATTTATGGTTTGATTATTAACGGGCTGAAAGGGTTGTATACCCGTGTTGGCCGTTATTATTTCTCCAGTCCTGAAGCGCGTAATCTGGCATTGAATTTCTATCAGCAATTAAGTTCACTGTGTCAGGAAAAATCCTACGACAAAATCATGGATTGTGTGCGTAATTATGGTAAAGAAAGTGGGACTATCTGGCATAGCATGCAAAGCATTATGTTTAATGAATTAGCGGAAAGATAAATGAATTAACGTAAGCACGTCTTGGTTAGTTAAACTCTTCGTTTTTTGATTACCCCGCTGTCAGTTGCACTTTATTTAATTTACCCCAGATATGTGGTTATATCATAGTTCGGTCATATAATATCCAATTATATGATGCAGGATTATCTATGTTTCTGGGGTATTCCTCTAATCACTCATTAACCTCCCTTCCAACTGTGTAATTCAGTTTTTTAAACTATTATCCTATTTAACCAAGATTGATATTATATAAAAAACTATAAATTTCTATTTGTGCAGAATTATACAAATTCCGCATTTGTGAATTTAATGTTTCTTTTTTCCGTAAAAACTTCTTTAGCAGGTGGAAAATTAAAGGGGTAAATAGAATTTTTATCTATTTTAATTGATTGATTTTTAGTTATTTTAATAAATATTGTTCATTTTTTGAAGAAAATCATCACTTGTAGTTTGTAATTGAAATGTGACTTAAATCCTAAAAGTTAATTAATTGTGTTGTAGTCTATTATTCTGTATTGGATTTTTGTGTTTAGCATATTATGCTTGCCAATATCACTTATCAGTAGGGGGTAAAATGAAGGTCCTTATTTTAGGCAGCGGTGTTATTGGTGTAACCAGTGCATGGTATCTTGCGCAGGCAGGCCATGAAGTTATCGTTATTGATCGCCAGAATAGTGCTGCGGAAGAAACCAGTGCCGCTAATGCTGGTCAAATCTCACCAGGATATTCAACCCCTTGGGGCGCACCAGGTATCCCGCTGAAAGCAATGAAGTGGATATTTCAACGTCATGCACCTTTGGCAGTCCATCCTGATGGTTCTCTGTTCCAGTTGCGCTGGATGTGGCAAATGCTGCGCAATTGCGATGCAGGCCATTACGCGATGAATAAAAGCAGAATGGTACGCTTGGCAGAATATAGCCGGGATTGCATTAAACAATTAAGAGCCGATACCGGGATCCAATATGAGGGACGTCAGGGGGGAACCCTGCAATTGTTTAGAACTACCAAGCAATTTGATAATGCCGCTAATGATATTAAAGTGCTGGAGCAAGAAGACGTTCCTTATCGATTATTGACTGCCGAGCAATTAGCTACCGTAGAGCCTGCGCTCGCCAATACTTCCCATAAACTGACAGGCGGATTGCAATTACCCAATGATGAAACGGGTGATTGTCAGGTTTTTACCAAGACTCTGGCTAAAATGGCAGAAGATATTGGTGTGAAGTTTATCTTCAACAAGCACGTTAAACAGATTTTGGTGGATGGAAATAAAATCACGGGTATTCAATGTAATGATGGCGTGATGTCAGCGGATCACTATGTGGTAGCGATGGGATCTTATTCCACGGAGATATTGAAAGATTTAGTCAAAATTCCGGTTTATCCAATG
Source organism: Xenorhabdus sp. PR6a (assembly GCF_028599065.1). NCBI lineage: Bacteria > Pseudomonadati > Pseudomonadota > Gammaproteobacteria > Enterobacterales > Morganellaceae > Xenorhabdus > Xenorhabdus sp. PR6a. The sequence continues at coordinate 6,733 of NZ_JAQRFJ010000005.1, forward strand.
AAAGGTTATTCATTGACGATGCCAATCGTGGACGAAGCAAAAGCTCCTGTTTCAACTGTATTGGATGAAACTTACAAGATTGCGATTACCCGTTTTGATAATCGTATTCGTGTTGGTGGCATGGCGGAAGTCGTCGGATTTAATTTGAATGTTCCTCAGAATCGTTGTGAAACATTAAAAATGGTTGTTCAGGATCTTTATCACAATGGGGGTAATATCGCGGAGGCGTCATTCTGGGCAGGTTTGCGTCCTATGACGCCGGATGGTACCCCTATCGTGGGGCCAACGAAGTATGCGAATCTTTATTTAAATACTGGGCATGGAACACTGGGATGGACAATGGCTTGTGGTTCAGGGAAGTTACTGGCGGATTTAATTTCTGGCAAAAATCCTGATATTGCGGCAGAGGATCTCTCTGTATTCAGATATATTGACGGTTTCAATATAAAAGTGTTTCCAATGAAACCTCATTTACACACTGCATAAATTAATAAACGATAAGAAGGGGTCGTCATGCCACGTCCTATTTTGGCAACGATCCATCTCGATGCATTCCGCCATAATTTGTCGGTTATTCGCCAAAGAGTGGGTAACAGTAAAATTTGGTCGGTAGTCAAAGCGAATGCGTATGGGCATGGGTTGGACAGAATATGGCAATCACTCATTCAGACAGATGGATTTGCACTGCTTGATATGAATGAAGCTATTTATTTAAGGGAGCAGGGATGGCAAGGGCCAATCTTGCTATTGGAAGGTTTTTTCAAGCCCGCGGATTTGCAGATGATCAATCAGTACCGTCTGACAACCGCAGTACATAGCCATTGGCAGCTTGATGAGATAGAAACAGCCAAATTGGATAATCCCATTGATATCTATTTAAAACTCAATAGTGGTATGAATCGGTTGGGATTCACCTCAGAAGAGTATTCACAGGTAGTTTCAATGGCGAGCAGGATTAAAAATATTCATTCAGTCACTTTGATGACCCATTTTGCTAATTCAGATAATGAAGTGGGTGTTGGTGGACAATTTGCGGTTGTTGAACATCTGCAAATGCGTTCATTGCCTCATTGCCTGGCGAATTCGGGTGCCGTGTTGTGGCATCCGAAAACACATAGAGATTGGGTACGGCCGGGTATTATTCTTTATGGCGCATCCCCAAGTGGAAAGTGGCGTGATATTGCTGATATTGGGTTGAAATCAGCCATGACATTGCAAAGTGAAGTGATTGCCGTGCATGAACTTCCCAAAGGAGAAAAGATCGGCTATGGCAGTCGTTATACAACCCCGAAGCCGATGCGTGTCGGTACAATCGCCTGTGGTTATGCAGATGGATATCCGCGACATGCTCCAACGGGAACACCGATTATGGTTGGTGGTATTCGCACCCGATTATTGGGCGCGATATCAATGGATATGATGACGGTTGATTTAACGCCATGCCCTGAAGCCAACGTAGGCAGTATTGTTGAGTTATGGGGAGAAAATCTACCTGTAGATGAAGTTGCAGAATCGGCCGGAACCATTGGTTATGAACTTTTGTGCGCGTTAGCGAAGCGGGTTCCTGTCACTGTGGTTTAATCCTTTCTATATTCAGACATGCAGGCATTTTTACCTTGGTTTGGAAAAAATGCCTGTTTTATCTATTATCTGAAAACTTACGGCAGCGGATAATGACAGAAAGTCGGTCAGGGATGCCATTCTTAGACCGTAATGGATTATTGATACGGGCTGTTTCGATACAAGCCATATTCTTATAACCATTTTTACTCATATCTTTCATGCTACTGGAAAGTGCAGCGCCGGGGTTCCAGCATACGACATCACTATGGTGATAGTGGTGTATTTCAATGGTTCGTTTCCATAAAGGATCTCTGAGCAGGCTAAAATCGTCTGGCTCGGTATAAATACGGTCGGTTCTGCCGTGAAAGACTAAATCTTCATCAATAACTTGCTCTCTATCGGAGAGGGTATCAATAAAATGAGCGCCAAGTCCGCTCACTCGAATTTGATCGATGTCACTGACATTGAAGTAAGAGTGAAGGGCGCAAGTAGCCTGATATTCACCGTGGGGTTCTAATTCTATTTCGCAAGTTTCCCCTAATTTAAAGCGGGCAATCAGCGTGAATTCATGTGGCCATAGCTTACGGGTATAGGCATTATCCTGCAATGTGAACGTCAAAATAACCCCGTTTTCATTCTCATTATGCGCTTTGAGTTCCCAGGGCAATATCCGTGCAAATCCATGACTGGGCGCTGCGGACGAACCAAACCAAGGCCAACAGATGGGAATACCGCCGCGGATGGCCGTGCCGGCATTAAAAAGCGTGTTATCGCTTACCCATAATACGGGTTTTTCGTTATTGGGCTGCCATGTAATTAGGTGAGCACCTTGAATACTGATCACCCCACGAGCTTTAGGATGGGAAACTACAATTAACGGAAAACCATCAATATTTCGCTGGCTGATATAAGGGGAGATCTGTTCTACAACGGGTAATGAGAAAATTTTATCAAGCATCTGTCACGACCTTATGTAACCTTGAATTGGCAGTGGAACCAAGGGACAAGAATAGCTCAATATTTTAGATAGATAAATATAAAAGCCATCTGTAAACAGATGGCTTTTGAACGTGGATAAAAGCGCAATTATTTGGAGATGTGAGCGATCAGATCCAGAACTTTGTTGGAATAGCCAGTTTCGTTGTCATACCAAGAAACCAGTTTTACAAAGTTATCGTTCAGAGCGATACCCGCTTTAGCATCAAATACAGAAGTCAGTTTTTCGCCGTTGAAGTCAGTGGAAACCACGTCATCTTCAGTATAGCCCAGAATGCCTTTCAGCTCGCCTTCTGCTGCTGCTTTGATTGCGTCACAGATTTCTGCGTAAGTCGCTGGTTTAGCCAGACGTGCAGTCAGGTCAACCACAGAGACGTTAGGCGTAGGAACACGGAAAGACATACCGGTCAGTTTGCCGTTCAGTTCTGGGATAACTTTACCTACTGCTTTTGCTGCGCCAGTGGAAGATGGGATGATGTTCTGTGCCGCACCACGGCCACCACGCCAGTCTTTTGCTGAAGGACCGTCAACCGTTTTCTGGGTAGCCGTTGTTGCGTGAACGGTAGTCATCAGACCTTCAACGATGCCGAATTTGTCATTGATAACTTTAGCCAGTGGCGCCAGGCAGTTAGTGGTGCAGGATGCGTTGGAAACGATATCCTGGCCTGCATAGGCATTGTGGTTAACACCCATAACGAACATTGGCGTATTGTCTTTGGATGGGCCAGTCAGAACCACTTTTTTCGCGCCAGCCGCGATGTGCTTACGTGCAGTTTCGTCGGTCAGGAAGATACCCGTTGCTTCTGCAACAACATCAACACCCACTTCATCCCATTTCAGGTTAGCTGGATCTCTTTCAGATGTAACGCGGATGGTTTTGCCGTTAACAACCAGTTGACCGTCTTTAACTTCAACAGTGCCGTTGAAGCGGCCGTGGGTTGAATCGTATTTCAGCATGTAAGCCATGTATTCTGCATCCAACAGATCATTGATCGCAACGATTTCAACGTCTGAACGTTCTTGAGCAGCACGGAAAACAATACGGCCGATACGACCAAAACCGTTAATACCTACTTTGATAGTCATAGTATTCCACCAGCTATTTTTTAGTGAATTAAAAGTTGTGTCTAAAGTTACCAAAATCTTGCCAGCCGTCAAGCGGAATCGTGTCAACCATTGAAAAAGATCAACTTAACAATCACCATCTGGACGCTTGCTATACAACTGGAACAAGCTCTACGCACCACATTATCGGGGTATAAGGAGATATTTAAAGTTACCATTGGTTAGATATGTGAGACTTATCACAATTAGTAAAGTAAATTGCTATGTTGAATGGGTTAGAATGCATTTTGACATTTTGTTGTTAATTTTTTGTTGTTTTCGATGATTCTTTATTGAAAATATTGGCCTTAAAAGGTGGTCATTATGACTAAAAGTCAAAATATTTTCCTTTCTATAGAACAGCTTAGTAAAATGCAGCACCATGTTACACAAGAAGCAGGGACTGAGCCGCCATTTTCCGGAAAACTACTGCACAACAAGAAAAGTGGTATTTATTATTGCCTGTGTTGCCGCCAGCCACTATTTATTTCTGAGACGAAATTTGATTCAGGGTGTGGATGGCCGAGTTTCTACCAACCGATCAGTGATGACTCTATCACCTATATTGATGATTATTCTCATAATATCCATCGGATAGAGGTACGTTGTAGTCAATGTCAGGCACATTTAGGGCATGTTTTCCCTGATGGCCCCAAACCGACAGGAGAACGGTTTTGTATCAATTCAGCATCACTGTGTTTTATTGATAAAGAAACCGGCGAAGAAACAGCGGGTTAATGTTATGCCTGCATACTTTGAATTTAAATAATCTCGATAGAATTTGGGATTGGACAGTTGAAAAAGAAACGATTCAGCCTATTTTTAATAAAACATGTCGTGTATACAGGCAAATAGCGCATATAGCCATTAAAGCCATTAAGGAAATCTCGATGAAGTTGGATGATTTACTCTCCGCCATGACGCCTGAAATTTATCAGCGATTAGTTCAGGCTGTTGAACTGGGAAAGTGGCAGGATGGTGTTCCCCTCACGCCAGAGCAGAAGGAGTACAGTTTACAAGCAGTGATGCTTTGGCAGGCAAAAAATAATCATGATCCTGACCATATGACGATTGGTACAAATGGCCAAATTGCCATAAAAAGCAAACAGGAGTTAAAGGCGATATTTCAGTCTGAAATGGTCGCGAAATTAAAACCTCAGTCGGAAGAGTGAAAGAGGGTGAATTTGCAACCTCGCCCTTGCAGAAAGCAGGGCGAGGCAGGTTTAGATCACTGATTATTCATCCGCATAACTCAATTCTCCCCGCAGATTTTGTTGCATCAAGTAGCGGATCTCTTCAGGGGTATAAGCTTGGCTCAGTAAATAGTGCAATTTCGTTAAAGCGGCCTCGAAAGTCATGTCATAACCACTGATAACGCCTGATGCAGCCAGAGAATGACCTGTTGCATAGCCTTCCATGTTGACCCGGCCAGAAATACATTGCGTCAAATTAACCACAATAATGCCTCGCTCGGTGGCTTTCTTTAATGTTTGCAACAAATCAGCACGTTGAGGCGCATTACCTACACCGTATGATAGCAAAATCAATGCCTTAACGGGCTGCATCAGAATATTTTCTACCACTTGACTGGATAACCCCGGATAGATGGTCACCACCCCAATGGGTTGTGATGTGATTGGATTCACAACAAACTCGCCGTGGCTGACAGGCAGGGGATTGGTTTTAAAGGTGCGGATATTGATTCCGGCTTCCATCAGGGGTGAACAGTTAGGGGATGAAAAGGCATCAAAACCATCTGCATGGGCTTTAATTGTTCTGTTTCCACGAAATAATTTATTGTTGAAAAACAGGCTGACTTCGTTGATGGGGTAATTTGCTGCGAGATACAGCGCATTAAGGAGATTAGTTTGCCCATCGGAACGCAGTGCTTCCAGCGGAATTTGTGACCCTGTCACAATAATCGGTTTATTGAGGTTTTCGAAGATGAAAGAGAGTGCTGACGCCGTGAAAGCCATGGTGTCCGTACCGTGCAGAATAACAAAGCCATCATAGTCATGGTAATTCTGATCGATATCATTTGCGATAACGCTCCAGTCGTCAGGACTCATATCAGAAGAATCAATCAGGGGCTGATGTTCACGGATCGTGAATGTTGGCATTTCTGGACGGTGAAATTCTGGCATTTTTGCGAGTTGTTGCTGTAAATGACCGGAAACGGGAATGTACCCATTGGGGGAGTGCTGCATCCCAATTGTGCCGCCAGTGTAAACAACATAGATGGATTTCTTCTGCATGATAACGCCTCACTAAAAACAGTTAGCTGGATTATAGGGAGTATCAGGAAGAAAAAAAGCCTGATGGTAAAATCAGGCTTTCAGTTTGCCAGAAACTTACTGTCAGAAAACCAGTCAATGGTTTTTAACGGGTATCTGTTTTTAACGGATATCGACACAGTTCAGACAGAATGTATAGATATTCTGCGGATCGTTCATGTTCTTATAAAACACGGCTTGTTTTTTCATATCTTGGGCAACGTCGGCAAGTGGCGCCGGCAACATTGACTGCAAGGTATTTGGCAATAGTGCTTGTGCTGATGCAGTCAGTCCCAGCATGAGTTTTTCAGAGAATGAAGGCTCAGGTTGCATCCAATTCAATGACGCATTTTTGACTCCGGCTAATGCAGCCGCTTTTGTCACCGCATCATCAAAATCACCCAACTGATCCACTAAACCGTGTTTTTTAGCATCAATGCCACTCCAAACACGTCCTTGGGCAATGTTATCAATTTCGTCCAGAGATTTATTGCGGGCAGTGGCAACCAGTCCAATAAACTTACTGTAACCATTTTCAATAGAGAGCTGTATGACATCGGAGACTGTCTGGTTGATCCCTTTGGTTGCGGAGATATCGGCTAGTGGGGTTGTTGAAACGCCGTCGGTATTCACGCCAAGGTAATTGAGGCTCTTTTCAAAGGTTTGAATCACACCGAAAACACCAATGGAACCGGTTAAGGTATTCGGATCGGCAATAATGTAGTTAGCCGGGGTGGATATCCAGTAACCGCCTGAAGCAGTGACCCCGCCCATTGAAACGACGATAGGTTTCGCATTTCCTGTTTTGTCATTGCGGATAGCGGCCAGTTCATTACGAATAATTTCAGATGCGCCGATGCTGCCACCTGGGCTGTTAACGCGCAATACAATCGCTTTTATATTGGGATTATGGTGCGCTTCACGCAGTTGTTCAACCAGAGTGTCACTGCCAACGATACCGGGTAATTGCTTACCTTCTAAAATCGCCCCTTCAGCAACAATGACGGCAATGTTGCCTTTATCGTCGGTATCTTGGACGGGTTTTTGGTCAATGTAGTCATAGATGCTAATGTAATTGAAATGCTTTTGTTCTTCATTCCAGCCAAATTTATCCCGCATTATTTTTTCAACGGCACTGCGTGGCTCAATAGCGTCTACCAGTTTATTTTGATATGCATACAGTGAAGTATCTCCGCCCGCTTTACGGAATTTCTCGACAAAGTTTGTTGCACCGGGGAAGACTTGATCGGCGGGGATATGCCGATTAACTGCAATGGTATTTAAGTAATTGTTCCAAAGTTCGTTGAGCCAGAGACTGTCAGCGTCACGCGCTTCGGGTGACATATTGTCACGCAACATGGGTTCAACGGCTGATTTATAGGTGCCGACACGAAAAATATGGGTGGAGACTTTCAACGTATCCAACAACGACTTGTAGTATAAATGGTTGGTGGAGAAACCGTGGATATCAACCATACCTAATGGAGATAGATATATTTTATCGGCATAGCTGGCTAAATAATATTGTGACTGGCTGTAGGTATCACCAATGGCAAAAACAGGTTTACCTGTTGCTTTAAATTCGTTGATAACCTTGCCAATATATCTCATGGAAGTCAGGTCTGCGCCGATGAATTCATTCAGCTTTAATACCATGCCCTTAATTTTTGGATCACTTTTTGCGCGACGAATGCTGTCAACAACGTCAAACAAGGAAGTTTCTCTATTATTACTACTGAATGGGTTAAAAAGATCTTTTCCGAATTGATCAAACGGACTGCGGGCAGCGACATGATCAAGAACAATACCAGACAGGTCAACATACAATGCTCCGTCATAGTTATCGTCAGATTTGGATTGTTGCTGGTAAATGATGACGCCAGCGACAACCACCACGGTCAACAGGATAAAAATAAGATTGGAAATAAATTGGCGAACAAAATTTAGGAGTTTCCAACTCCATTTAAATAATGCTGCCGTGAAATTCCATAAAGTACGCATATTGGCTCCGGGCTAGGGTATCAAATGGAGTTATCCTAATCAGCTCGTCTGGAAATGTCAGCCAGAAATCAGTTAAGGATTGAAAAAACAGTTTATGTGCTTTCATTCATTAACGAATAAACAGAGAATGTTGGTTTGTGACAGATTATCTTATTTAGGAGAAAATAATGAATGCCTTGGAACTTTTGTTAAATCGCCGTTCAGTTTCACGTTTAACCACCCCCGCCCCAGAGGGAGATGAGTTGCAATATATTTTAGCCGCAGGGATGAGAGCACCTGATCATGGGGCTTTGCGTCCTTGGCAATTTGTTGTGATGCAGGGAGAAGGCATTGATAAATTCAGCAAGCTCCTTGAAAAAGCCGCTATTGAAGCGGGATTAGGCGAAGAGGTTGAAGAGAAAGCGAAAAATGCCCCTTACCGGGCTCCCATGATTATTACTGTTATTGCTAAAGTCGTTGAACATGCAAAAGTTCCGGCATGGGAACAAGTCGTTGCCGCGGGTTGTGCCGTTCACGCCATGCAGATGGCCGCCGTTGCCCAAGGTTTTGGCGGTATATGGCGTTCAGGTTCATGGACAGAAGATCCCACTGTCAGGGCAGGGTTGGGATGTGGGGAAAACGACAAAATCGTTGGATTCCTCTATTTAGGAACACCAGAACTCAGGGCGCCGGCAAAAGTCGCAACCCCAGATATGACAAATTTTGTCAGTTATTTCTAATTTGTCAGTCAATAACTGGAGCGACTAATGTCAACTGAAATCCGTCTGACTCAATACAGCCACGGTGCCGGATGTGGCTGCAAAATTTCGCCCAAAGTGCTGGAAACTATTTTACATAGTGAACAATTGCACAGTGAACAGGCAAAATTTTTCGATCCTAACCTTTTAGTCGGCAATGAAACCCGTGATGCTGCTGCTGTGTATGATATTGGTAATGGTACAGGCATCATCAGTACGACGGATTTCTTTATGCCTATTGTTGATGATCCATTTGATTTTGGCCGTATTGCGGCCACAAATGCCATCAGCGATATCTATGCGATGGGCGGAAAGCCGATCATGGCGATTGCGATTCTAGGCTGGCCAATTAATACGCTGGCGCCGGAAATTGCCCGACAAGTTATTGAGGGAGGCCGGGCTGTTTGCCAGGCAGCAGGTATTTCTCTGGCTGGCGGGCATTCTATTGATGCCCTTGAACCGATATTTGGTTTGGCAGTCACCGGAATTATCAATATTGAACGGGTTAAGCGCAATAATCAGGCCAAAGCGGGAAGCCTTCTGTTTCTGACTAAACCTTTAGGCGTTGGCGTATTGACGACGGCGGAAAAGAAAGGTGTGCTTCAACCTGAACATCAGGGTATTGCGAAAGATATTATGTGTCAGTTGAATAAAGCAGGGGCAGATTTTGCAGAAATTGAGGGTGTGACAGCGATGACGGATGTCACAGGCTTTGGTCTGTTAGGGCATTTGAGTGAAATTTGTGAAGGTTCTGGCGTTCAGGCGACGGTCAAATTTTCACAAGTCCCAAGACTGCCAGATGTTGATGTTTATATCGAAAAAGGTTGCGTACCGGGTGGCACAGGGCGCAACTTTGACAGTTATGGGCACTTAATTGGAGAGATGACGTTGCCTCAACGTCATCTCTTGTGTGATCCACAAACCTCGGGTGGTTTATTGCTGGCGATTTTGCCGGATGCCGTGGAAAAGGCGAAAGCCGTTGCACGCAGCCACGACATTGATTTTGTTGCTATTGGTGAACTGACTGAACTCTATTCAGGCAGGGCACTCATTGAAGTTTTTGAATAATTCCATGCGTCTTTTTATTGCAGAAAAACCCAGCCTCGCCAGAGCGATTGCGGATGTTTTACCAAAGCCCCATCGACGTGGGGATGGGTTTATTGAATGTGGTAATAACCAATTTGTGACTTGGTGTGTTGGCCATTTATTGGAACAGGCTGAACCCGATGCCTACGATAGCCGTTATGCCCGTTGGGTATTGTCTGATTTACCGATCATTCCTGAAAAATGGCAGTTAAGGCCACGGGCAGCCGTGGCTAAGCAGCTTAACACCATAAAATCCCTATTGGAGAGGGCGGACGAAATCGTCCATGCCGGTGACCCTGACCGCGAAGGTCAATTACTGGTAGATGAAGTGCTGGATTTTTTAAACCTGGATACCGCGAAAAAACATCATGTCCAGCGATGCCTGATTAATGACCTTAATCCTCAGGCGGTGACAAAAGCGGTTGAGCGGCTGAGGGACAATCGGGAATTTATCCCCTTGTGTGTTTCTGCTCTTGCCAGAGCCAGAGCGGACTGGCTGTATGGCATCAATATGACCCGGGCTTATACCTTGTTGGGTAAAAATGCAGGTTATCAGGGCGTATTATCGGTTGGACGTGTCCAAACCCCCATTTTAGGGTTGGTTGTGCGCCGTGATGAAGAGATAGAACATTTCGTGCCGAAAGACTTTTTTGAAGTTAAAGCCCATATTGTTACCCCGAATGAAGAGCGATTTACGGCGTTATGGCAACCGAGTGAATCTTGCCTTGATTTTCAGGATGAAGAGGGAAGGATTATTCACCGGCCGTTGGCTGAACACGTTGTGGCACGTATTACCGGTCAGCCTGCTTCTGTTTCTGCCTATCAGGACAAACGTGAATCAGAAACAGCGCCATTGCCTTTCTCCCTTTCATCCTTGCAGATTGAAGCGGCCAAGCGTTTTGGTTTAAGTGCGCAGGATGTCCTTGATATTTGTCAGCGGCTTTATGAAACCCATAAATTGATCACCTATCCACGCTCTGACTGTCGTTATCTGCCGGAAGAACATTTTGTGGGGCGTCATGCGGTTTTGAATGCCATCTCCGTTCATGCTGCCCATTTACTTCCGCAAGAGGCTTTGGATGTGGAGCAAAAGAACCGCTGTTGGGATGATAAGAAGGTTGACGCCCACCATGCCATTGTTCCGACGGCACGCAGTAGCCAAATCAATTTAACCGAAAACGAAAGCCATGTTTACGGTTTGATTGCCCGCCAGTACCTCATGCAGTTCTTTCCTGATGCCGTATTCCGCAAATGCACGATTGAACTGGATATTGCCGGCGGGAAATTTATCGCTAAGGCGCGTTTTCTGGCCGAAGCGGGTTGGAGAACGCTGCTTGGCAACAAGGAGCGGGATGAAGAGAATGAAGGTACTCCACTGCCGGTTGTGGCTAAAGGGGATGAGTTGTTGTGTGAAAAAGGGGAAGTGGTGGAAAGGCAGACCCAACCGCCACGGCCTTTTACTGATGCCACATTATTGTCTGCAATGACGGGCATAGCTCGATTTGTACAAGATAAGGCGTTGAAAAAAGTGCTTCGTGCAACTGATGGTTTGGGGACGGAAGCGACCAGAGCGGGGATCATTGAACTGCTATTCAAACGCGATTTTCTGTACAAAAAAGGGCGTCATATTCATGCGACTCCGGCGGGCAGGGCGTTGATCCATGTCTTGCCGGATATGGCGGTATTGCCAGATATGACCGCCCATTGGGAATCCCGGCTGACGCAAATTAGCGAAAAGCAATTCCGTTATCAGGATTTTATGTTACCGCTTCAGGAAACGTTACAGCAGTTGATCTGGCAGGCAAAACAGTATCGTAATTTGAAGGCTTTCAGAGACTTGCCTCCGGTTCCCGTGAATGCCAAAAAAGGGAAGGGAAAGCAGGCAAAATCCGGTAAAAGCAGGGCAAAGAAAGATCAAACCCATCAGGGGTAACCCACATGCTGACACAGCACCATAATATAATGAGTGGTGCTGTGTTTTATGATCGCTGCTGCTTATAGGTTGAATTCTGTCCAAACAGGGGCGTGATCAGACGGTTTTTCCATGCCACGGATAGCATAATCGATACCCGAAGAAATACATCTTTCTGCCAATGGATGGCTGGCAAGCAGCAAATCAATGCGTAGCCCACGATTATCATCAAATCCCTTTGAACGATAGTCGAACCACGAAAATTGGTCATTAACTTCGGGGTGTTGTGCCCGGAATGTATCAATGAAACCCCAGTTTTTCAGGCGTTCCATCCATTCTCTTTCTTCGGGCAAGAAAGAACATTTTCCGGTCTTTAACCAGCGCTTCTGGTTGTTTTCTCCAATACCAATATCAAAATCAGTGGGACTAATGTTCATGTCACCCATAATCAGAATATTTGACTGCGGGGAGTGGTTAGTTTCCAGGTAAGACAAGAGATCCTGATAAAATTTTTCTTTTGCAGGAAATTTAATGGGGTGATCACGGCTCTCTCCCTGCGGAAAATAGCCATTGATTACCGTCAATAAACCAAGGGAAGTCTCGATATCGGCCATAATAATGCGGCGCTGTGCATCATCGTCATCAGTGGGAAAACCTTTACGAATATTGACGGGTTGTTGACGGGTCAGCAGGGCGACACCATAGTGTGATTTTTGGCCATGATAAAAGACGTGATAACCCAGTTTGCTGACTTCTTCGAGGGGAAACATTTCATCATGAACTTTTATTTCTTGTAATCCGATAACATCAGGTTGGTGTTGTTCCACAATGGCAGTGAGTTGATGAGGACGTGCTCTTAGCCCATTGATATTGAATGATATAAATTTCATATCGTTATAATCACCTATAGAATATGCTTATTCTTCATGTTAACAGATATAAATAAAGATGTAACCACTTATTAAATAATAAATTTTACCTAACTACCTTGATAACTCGCTATTTTACTCTTATATGTAATACTATATCGAGTATAATGCTCTCGTTATCCTAAATTTAGAGTGCCGAATCGATTTTTAAATAATAAAAAAAGCCAAATCAATAAATAGTAAATTAATGGATTTATAATAATTCACTAATTTTAATATGTAATATTAAACATTAGATATTGTCATTTTCCGTTAGAGTTTTTATTCTTAGAATTTATTTTATGTAATGCGTTACAAAAAATAAGTAATGAAAAAGTAGAAGAGTTAATCAATCTCTGATAGAAATTTGAACTTGTAGACCATAGTTATATATATTAATGGATTACAATCACGGTGGAATATTCATCATGACATAGATGAATAATAAAGTTCATCTAGACCGCATTATTGCATCAGGGACTGGCGTTTTATATAAATGCCATTTGAAAAATATCTATTTTTATTGTACAAAATTATACCTTCACAATATCAAGTTTGATTTAGCGGTTACCTGATGAGAAGGCCATTTCAAGGAAATTCTTTTAGCCACAAGTTACATAGGAACGGTGAATTATGTTTTTTTCTCGTAAATTAGAAGCATTCATGGCGGTGGTGGAAATGGGTTCTTTAAGCAAAGCGGCAAGAGTGATGAACCGTACGACTCCCCCAGTCGCTAAATCAATTAAAGACTTTGAAGCGACGTTAGGAAAGCGCTTATTTAAAAGGGAGAAGTTTGGGATGATTCTGACCAAAGACGGCGTGGAGTTATATAATGACCTAAAAGAGCTCTATTTGAAAGAGAAAGAAATTACAAAGAAACACATCAGCGGGAGTATTTGTAATGTGGTAAATATATACCATGATTGGGGTAAGAAAAAGCATTTGATTTCGCTTTATAAAGCTGCGGACAGAAATAATGCTCAAGTGAATATATTACGCTTCAGTTATGATAACATTGATGAAATAGTTGACTATGAGGGCAATACAATAATTTTAAGTTCAGAGAAAATACTGAGTGATCGATTCAGTCTGGTGCGGAAAATTGATGGACCAAATTTGGGTATCTGCTGCCGTAAAGAGTTGTTAGATGAAGTTAATGGGGACTTTACTCAATTGCTGAAAAAGAGAACGTGGTTATGTGATCCCGTACTCTATAAAGGTAATTTGATAAAGCATTTGGAAGAGGAAATGATAAAAAATGGAGAAAAAGTTAATATTCGACAGATGGATAATGTAGAATGCTGTCTCAATTTTATTCAGTCAACCGATTATATTTTTATTACCGATTCCCACTCTGGTGCATTGGAAGAGGGAGAAAGCCTAGGCTTCATTCCAATATCACGGCCTGATGCAGTTAATCAGTGTTATGTCTACAAATCAAAATCTCATTCAAGCGTATTAAATCGTTTCATTGATTCCGTCAGCGATATGGAATAGCTGATTGCATGAGCGGAGCAAACTACCCGATTTTCCTGCTCCGCCATGAGTGTTTATCCAAATGCATTAATTTTGACAATTTCATAATGCATTGAGAGCTTGGAGTGGATTTTTGATAGTGGTGAGGAAGGATTGATGTGTCGTTTCGTTCCTCACCTTTGGTTTATGCCGATATTCCCCATCTTGTCATCCCACTAGCAAAGACTTGTACCCTGTCTGCGACTATTAATTTCAAGCCAATACATTGGATGCATGATACATTGGACGCATTTTTTCGTTACAACTTGTTGTTTAGCAGAAATTAATGTGATGGTTTTTGACTTGAATGTAATGAAACTTGAATCTTTGATGGTGGTGGGGGAAGGATTCGAACCTTCGAAGTCTGTGACGGCAGATTTACAGTCTGCTCCCTTTGGCCGCTCGGGAACCCCACCAGATTTTTGAATTGTACGCTGTCGTTAGCAGCGGACGGCATAATATCAGATAAGCCGCCGCTGTAAAGTAGATAATTGAAAATAACGTCTCGAGTGCTGTCTTTTTAATCTCGATGATCGAGTTGTAATCTACTCAAAGAATCACGGTACGATTACCATAGACAAAGACGCGCTGAGAAAATACCCAGTGTAATGCTTGGCTCAACACATTCTTCTCAACATCTTGTCCTGCTCGCATCATCTCTTCAGCCGTATAGGTATGATCCACATTGATGACATCTTGAGTGATAATTGGCCCTTCATCCAAATTGTCATTGACGTAATGGGCTGTCGCACCAATAATTTTTACCCCTCGCTCATAAGCCTGGTGGTAGGGACGAGCACCGATAAATGCGGGTAGGAATGAATGGTGAATGTTGATTATTTGATTCGGGTAATGCTGAACAAATGCCGGCGTTAAGACTCGCATATATTTGGCAAGTACAACATAGTCGGGCTGATATTGATCAATCTGAGCCATCAACGCTGCATCATGTTGTTCGCGGGTTAAACCCTCATGACTGATGTAATGGAATGGGATATCAAACTGCTCAACCAATTTTTGCAGGGTAGTATGATTGCCGATGACCGCCGCAATTTCGACATCCAGTCCGCCATAGACGCTTTTTACTAAGATATCGCCAATACAATGCGCTTCTTTTGTCACCATGATAACGATACGACGCCGGCCAGCCGTATTTAATTCGCGGCTTGACCCTGCTGGCAGGGCATCATCTAAATCGGCCAGAAGCGTTTCATCATTAAAAATACCCTCCAGCTCGGTGCGCATAAAAAATCGCCCAGTACGATGATCAACAAACTCATTATTCTGAACGATATTTAATTGATGCTTATAACAAATGTTGGTGATTTTTGCGATCAATCCCTTGGAATCAGGACAAATTGTACGCAAGATTTTTCTTTGTATATTTGCGTGTTGCATGGATGACGAGAACCTCAAATATTCTTCACTGTGTGTGAATTGTTGTGTTTTGATATTTAGATGCTGATTTAATCACAGCACTTTTAACCACAGCACTTCTTATATTTTTTACCTGAACCGCACGGGCAAGGGTTATTCCGGCCGACTTGAGGACGGATACCCTCTATATAAAACCAACGTTGATCAATGCGTAAAAAACGTGAGCGCTCATGAATCAATTGCTTATCTTGCTTGCCTTGTTCAATAAAGCAAGCTGAAAATTCGACATAGGCTTCGTCATTATTTCGTCCCTGATGGGTTCCGAGGACATTTAATCCCAGCCATTGTACGCCAGCAAAACCTTGTTCTATTTCTGCACGCCAATTTTCCGCCTGGCAATCAGGGTACCAGGTGGCGATAAGATAGTCTGCATTTTGTGTAACATAAGCGCTATACCGGGAACGCATCAAGGATTCAGCATTTGGGGCAGGGTGATGGTTTTCAAGATAGGGGCTACAGCAAAGATCGAAAGATGAGTCACTGCCGCAGGGACACATTTTTGTCAAAATAACTCCAGTTAGTCAAAGTGGTTGCTGCTAATATCGGCTATCAGCGATATTGCAAAGATTTGTAAGAGTATCAATAAAACAAACCATTGGGCGATCATCAAGCGATGATACTCGAATATGGGCAAAAGTCGCAATGTCTGACATCTAATCATTGAAATGTGATTAAAAGCTAGCGCACTGTATATCTGGTCGAATTAACTGGTATACTCGTGCGCGTTATTTTTTGGCGAGTGCGATTTTCTTCACACATACAATTTTTTCTGAGAGTTAATGCTATTGTTTAAGCTGTAAAGGAGTTTTTCAGTGAATACATAGCAGTAGGAGACGATGTAATGTCAGTAATAAAAAAGGTAAAAAAAGCTGTTATACCCGTTGCTGGTTTGGGAACTCGGATGTTGCCGGCCACGAAAGCCATCCCGAAAGAAATGCTCCCTTTGGTAGATAAACCGCTTATTCAATATGTCGTTAATGAATGTATTAAGGCAGGCATTAATGAAATCATTCTGGTTACACATTCCTCCAAAAACTCGATAGAAAACCATTTTGATACCAGCTTTGAATTGGAAGCGATTCTTGAGAAAAGGGTTAAGCGCCAATTATTGGATGAAGTACAGTCTATCTGCCCAAATCATGTGACGATCATGCAAACCCGTCAGGGAATTGCCAAAGGATTGGGACATGCCGTGTTATGTGCTAAACCCCTTATTGGTGACGAGCCATTTGCGGTTATCCTGCCTGATGTCATTTTGGATGAGTACAGCACTGACCTGTCAAAATATAATTTGAGCGACATGTTATCGCGCTTCAACAGCAGTGGCACAAGCCAGATTTTGGTTGAACCTGTTCCTACCGAGAGTGTTTCGGATTACGGCATTGTCGATTGTTTAGGTGAAAATTTGCAACCTGGTGATAGCAAACCTATCGTCCGTGTTGTTGAAAAGCCAAAACCAGAAGAAGCACCCTCGAATCTTTCCATTGTTGGCCGTTATGTCTTATCCGAAAAAATCTGGCCATTATTGGCAAAAACCGCACCAGGGGCAGGTGATGAAATACAACTGACAGATGCCATTGCCATATTGATGGAAAAAGAGCCCGTTGAGGCTTATCACTTGCACGGCCGTAGCCATGATTGTGGTAATAAATTGGGCTATATGCAGGCATTTGTTGAATACGGCATGAAACATAAGGAATTGGGCAAGTCATTCACGGATTGGGTCATGACCTTGCAAAATCAGATTGAAAAATAATCTACTCGTACTTTAAGGTGTGATATGAAAGTTACTGTATTTGGTATTGGCTATGTAGGCTTAGTGCAAGCAACCGTATTTGCGGAAGTTGGGCATGATGTACTTTGTGTTGATGTTGATGCAAATAAAGTCGAGAACCTGAAAAATGGTCAAATTCCTATTTTTGAACCGGGTTTGACGCCTCTGGTAAAGAAAAATCATGCTGAAGGACGGCTGAATTTTACAACGGATGCCAAAGCCGGCATTGCTCATGGCAAATTACAGTTTATTGCAGTAGGTACACCTCCTGATGAAGATGGTTCTGCTGATCTTAAATATGTCACTGCCGTAGCCAGAACGATTGCAGAAAATATGGATGGTCATAAAGTCGTTGTTGATAAATCAACGGTGCCGGTAGGTACGGCTGATAAAGTCAGGGCAGTGATGCAGGCAACATTGGCAGAGCGCAACATAGCACTGCCATTTGATGTCGTCTCCAATCCTGAGTTTTTAAAAGAAGGAGCGGCTGTTGCTGATTGTATGCGACCTGAACGTATTATTATTGGCTGTGATAATGATAATGATAATGTGGTTGATGTCATGCGTGAACTGTATGAACCATTCAATCGTAATCATGATCGTATGATAGTCATGGATATTCGCAGTGCTGAATTGACTAAATATGCAGCCAACTGCATGTTGGCAACTAAAATCAGCTTTATGAATGAAATTGCTAATTTGGCAGAAATGTTGGGCGCGGATATTGAAAATGTACGTCAGGGAATTGGTTCTGATTCACGCATCGGATATCACTTTATTTACCCAGGATGTGGATACGGGGGGTCATGTTTCCCTAAAGATGTTCAAGCATTGATTCGGACGTCTGAACAAATTGGATATACACCAAAAATTCTCCAGGCCGTGGAGCAGGTTAACAATAAACAGAAAAGTAAATTACCTACTTTTGTAAAACAGCATTTTGGTGATGATTTAATGGGCAAAACATTTGCTATTTGGGGACTGTCATTTAAACCTAATACAGATGATATGCGTGAGGCATCAAGCCGGGTATTGATGGAAACATTATGGAAATGTGGTGCCAAAGTTCAGGCGTACGATCCTGAAGCGATGCAGGAAGCCCAACGTATTTATGGACAGCGTGATGATCTTTCTTTAATGGGAACAAAAGAAGCGGCATTAAAAGACGCTGATGCTTTGATTATCTGTACAGAATGGCAAAATTTCAGAGCGCCTGATTTTGATGTGGTTAAGGGTTCATTAAAAACGCCTGTCATTTTTGATGGACGCAACCTTTATGATCCTGAACGCCTGCAAGCACGTGGTTTTACGTATTATGGTATTGGTCGCGGCGCCTCAATCAAACCCGTCATTTGAGTTAATATATGAAATTTTTAGTTACAGGCTCTGCTGGTTTTATCGGTTTCCATGTTAGTCAACGGTTATTGAATATGGGACATGAGGTTGTCGGTATTGATAACCTCAACGATTATTATGATGTTAATCTGAAACGGGCAAGATTAAATTTATTACTCCCCCATGCAAATTTCAAATTTGAAAAATTAGATCTCGCCGACAGAGTTGCAATACCTGCATTGTTCGCTAAACATCAATTTCAGCGAGTGATCCATTTGGGAGCGCAGCCAGGCGTACGTTACTCAATACAAAACCCTATGGCATATATAGATGCCAATATCGTCGGTCATATCAATATCCTTGAAGGTTGCCGCCACCACTGTGTAGAACATTTATTATATGCCTCTTCCAGTTCAGTATATGGTTTAAATAAAAAGCAGCCTTTTTCGACTGATGATTCGGTTGATCATCCTGTTTCTTTATATGCCGCAACGAAAAAAGCGGATGAGCTAATGTCTCATAGCTATTCACATCTTTATCAACTCCCCACGACAGGATTGAGATTTTTTACTGTATATGGACCGTGGGGTCGTCCTGATATGGCTTTATTTAAATTCACGAAAGCCATGTTAGAAGATAAGCCAATCGATGTTTATAATCATGGCAATATGGTGAGAGATTTCACTTATATTGATGACATTGTCGAATCTATAATCAGATTGCAGGGTGTTATTCCTACCGCCAATAAAGACTGGACAGTTGAAGAGGGTCAGATAGCTGCCAGCTCTGCGCCATATCGAGTTTACAATATTGGTAATGGGCAACCGACAAAACTGGGTGATTTTATTGAAGCCATTGAAGTTTCATTAGGGATTGAGGCAAAGAAAAACTTTATGGAAATTCAAGATGGCGATGTATTATCAACGTGTGCAGATTCAAGTACGCTTTATAATAAGATTGGCTTTTCACCTAACACTCCGGTAAAGGAAGGGGTGAAACGATTTACCGATTGGTATTTGGGCTTTTATCTGAAGCTGTGACAGAGAATGTGAGAAATAGAAAAAGGAGCTAATCGCTCCTTTTTTATAAGCTTATGTTAATAAAAAACTAAGTTAGTGTTAAATTCTTTTTTATCACGTCGAGAATATGCAGGCGACTTGGCCATTAATACCGCTCTCTGTGTTTCTACATCAGCCCGTAATTAACCGAGTTAGTTTATTAAGCATAAAATAAAAATACCCTTGATAGGGTATTTTTGTTATCAGGTTTACTAAAAAAACTGATTAGATCAGGAAGTCTTCCAGTTTTTTACCTTCTTCTTCAATGGCTTTTTTGATTACAGCCGGTGTACGGCCTTGGCCTGTCCAGGTTTTAGTTTCACCGTCATCAACGTATGAATATTTAGCCGGACGTGCAGCACGTTTAGATTTACCCGTAGATTTACCACTAAAAGCATCCATTAAATCACTTAATTCAATACCGTCTTTCTCCAACATTTCACGGTATTCTTCAAGCTTACGTGTACGCTCTTCTAATTGTGCACGAACGTGGTTTTCTTCATCACGACGTTCTTCAACAACAGTCGTCAGTTTTTCCAACATTTCTTCTAAAGTACTAAGTTCACATTCTCTTGCTTGTGCGCGCAAGGTACGGATGTTATTTAAGGATTTTAAATTTTCGCTCATTGTCCTGGTCTCAAATTATAATGATGATAGCTGATGTAGGGATAATAATAGAATGCTATTTTATTTTCTGCAATAGTGAATTTACTTTCTCAGGCTAAAACATGTCATTTTAAAATGCAATTTTTTTGCTAATCGATATATTGCGTTTTAATCCTGCTATTGAACTTACCATTTTTCAATAAGCAGGAAGGGGATTACTGTAAAGATGAGTAAGGGATAAACCAGAGGAGATAAAACTAATTTATAGACAATCAGTAAGTAACGTTAACTGTTTTGTTAGAAATAAGTTGAAGAGTTAGTGTGGGGTGAAAGTTTTTTATGGGTAATCCATTAGTTATGATTACAATGGCTAAATTGAGCGAAAGTAAACCAATATGATTATTAATATTCAAAGAATGGGAATAAAATTAGCTATTTCCTTCTGATGTTAATTTTGTTCATTTGGTATGCAAGAGGTCCTTATGATGCTGATTTTATATGCGCAAGTGTGATGATTATCATGAAAATAATCTTCTCTTATTCATTCTAATTTGTTTCTGCTACCCCACATTTGACAATAACAAAGATAATCTCAAGTAGAGTTTGTGGTAAACTGGCACCGTTATATCGCCTGATTAAATTTGACAAGAGGATGGACGGGCCAATGGCTCAGCTTTATTTTTATTATTCTGCCATGAACGCAGGGAAATCAACTTCCTTATTGCAGTCTTCCTATAACTATAACGAAAGAGGAATGAGAACGCTGATCTTTACAGCAGATATTGATACTCGATTCGGTAAAGGAAAGGTCAGTTCCCGTATTGGTTTATCCGCCGAAGCTTTGTTGTTTTCACCAAAAACAAATCTTGCTGAGCTTATCAGACGTGAAAATGAGGCAGAAAAAATCCATTGTGTTTTGATTGATGAATGTCAATTCTTGACGAAAGAGCATGTTGAGCAACTTTGTGAAATTGTAGATTATGACGATATCCCTGTCCTTTGTTATGGTTTAAGAACCGATTTTCAAGGTGAGTTATTCAGTGGAAGTGAATATCTCCTCGCGTGGTCAGATAAATTGGTGGAGTTAAAAACCATTTGTCATTGTGGAAGAAAAGCCAGCCGTGTACTTCGTTTTGGCAGCGATGGTAACGCTGTTTACGATGGGGCTCAGGTTGATATTGGTGGTAATGAAAAATACGTCTCAGTGTGTCGCAGGCACTATACAGACGTTGTTCGAGAAACTAAGGCCATTAGGAAATAAAATAATAAAAAGGCGTAGGGTTACCCTGACGCCTTTTAAGTTACCTCAATCAGCTTATCATTTATTATTCTTTCTTATTATTTTTTCTATTTGATTTGGCTGTCTCCTGAGGCTGGTTTTGTTCGGTAAATTCACGCCCATAAAAAGAATCGAGCAATAACTGTTTCAACTCAGAAATTAATGGGTAGCGCGGATTTGCACCAGTGCATTGATCATCAAAGGCATCTTCGGCGAGCTTATCGATTTTCGCCAGAAAGTCCGCTTCTTGCACACCTATTTCGCGAATCGAAGCCGGAATGTCTAGTTGGGCTTTCATTTCTTCCAGCCAGGCCAATAGTTTTTCAATTTTGGCAGCAGTACGATCACCTGAGGCAGTTAATCCCAAGTGATCTGCAATTTCCGCATAGCGGCGCCGCGCTTGCGGGCGGTCATATTGGCTGAATGCTGTCTGTTTTGTTGGATTGTCATTAGCGTTATAGCGGATCACATTACAGATTAGCAGGGCATTAGCTAAACCATGTGGAATATGAAACTCAGAGCCAAGTTTGTGGGCCATGGAGTGGCATACTCCCAGGAATGCGTTGGCGAAAGCAATACCGGCTATGGTCGCTGCATTATGGACACGTTCGCGGGCAATGGGATTTTTTGCCCCTTCGTGGTAACTGGCAGGCAGGAAATCTTTCAGCAGCTTTAATGCTTGCAGGGCTTGTCCATCAGAATACTCATTGGCTAAAACAGAAACATAGGCCTCCAATGCGTGGGTCACTGCATCCAGGCCACCAAAAGCACACAACGATTTTGGCATATCCATGACCAGATTTGCGTCGACAATCGCCATATCGGGAGTGAGTGCGTAGTCTGCCAAAGGATATTTCTGCCCAGTCATGTCATCGGTAACCACCGCGAAAGGTGTGACTTCTGAACCTGTGCCCGAAGTGGTGGTGATGGCAACCAATTTCGCTTTCACACCCATTTTCGGGAATTTATAAATACGTTTACGGATATCCATGAAACGCAGAGCCAGTTCTTCAAAATGTGTCTCAGGATGCTCGTACATCACCCACATAATTTTGGCCGCATCCATGGGAGAACCCCCGCCAAGGGCAATGATGATATCAGGTTTAAACAGGTGCATTTGTTCAGCACCTTTGCGGACGATGCCCAATGTCGGATCGGCTTCGACTTCAAAAAACACTTCAGTTTCGATGCCATAAGATTTCAAGACATTAATAACCTGATCGGCGTAGCCGTTATTGAATAAGAAACGGTCTGTCACAATAAAGGCACGTTTAGCCCCATCGGTAGCGACTTCTTCCAAAGCAATGGGCAGGGAACCACGGCGGAAATAGATTGATCTCGGAAGTTTATGCCACAACATATTTTCGGCTCTTTTGGCAACAGTTTTTGTATTGATCAGGTGTTTTGGCCCAACGTTTTCAGAAATCGAGTTGCCTCCCCAGGAACCACAACCCAGCGTCAGAGAAGGGGAGAGCTTAAAGTTGTACAAGTCTCCGATACCGCCCTGAGATGCAGGTGTGTTGATCAAAATGCGCGCGGTTTTCATTTTGTCGCCAAAATATTTGATACGCTCTGCCTGATTATCTTGTTCAGTATAGAGACACGATGTATGCCCGATACCGCCCATTTCGACCAATTTCTCGGCTTTTTCGACCGCATCTTCAAAGTCTTTGCCGCGGTACATAGCAAGCAGTGGTGATAATTTTTCATGGGCAAAGGGTTCTGCTTCACCCACCAGCGTCACTTCACCAATAAGAATTTTTGTGCTTTCAGGAACATTGATACCGGCCATTTCAGCAATTTTTATTGCCGGCTGCCCGACAATCGCCGCATTTAAGTTGCCGTTTTTCAAAATAACATCCTGAACGGCTTTGAGTTCTTTTCCCTGGAGAAGATACCCGCCGTGAGTTGAAAAGCGTTCACGGACTTGCTTGTAAACAGAATCAACAACGATAACAGACTGTTCTGATGCACAAATCACGCCGTTATCAAATGTTTTAGACATCAAGATAGATGCAACGGCACGTTTGATATCGGCGGATTCATCAATCACAACTGGCGTATTGCCAGCACCGACACCAATGGCGGGTTTGCCTGAACTGTAGGCGGCTTTTACCATGCCTGGGCCACCTGTTGCCAGAATCAGATTAATATCAGGGTGGTGCATTAAGGCATTTGAAAGTTCAACGGAAGGCTCATCTATCCAACCAATGATATCCTTTGGAGCGCCTGCTTCAACCGCCGCCTTTAAGACGATTTCTGCCGCTTTGTTAGTCGCGTTTTTGGCACGTGGATGAGGGGAGAAAATAATGCCATTGCGGGTTTTCAGGCTAATAAGGGCTTTAAAAATGGCCGTAGAGGTTGGGTTTGTTGTTGGAACAATACCGCAAATCAAGCCAATAGGTTCAGCAATAGTCATCGTCCCGAAGGTATTATCTTCCGATAAGATCCCGCAAGTTTTATCGTCTTTATAGGCGTTATAGATATATTCAGAAGCAAAGTGGTTTTTGATTACTTTATCTTCCACAATTCCCATGCCGGATTCAGACACAGCGAGTTTAGCCAGTGGAATGCGGGCATCAGCAGCCGCAAAAGCAGCCGCGCGAAAAATTCGGTCAACTTGCTCCTGAGAATAATGAGCAAATTCCTGTTGGGCTTTTTTTACGCGAGCAACTAATTCATTAAGTTCTGCGACTTGAGTGACAGCCATAAAAATTACTCCTGATAAATGTTAAATCTTTTGGGGCAATTAACGACGAGATTATCGAGTTATCGAATAATATTGTGATATTAATCAGTTGGATTTAATCGTGAATACCGCTAATTACTTTAAAAAATTGCTTAACAAAATGATTGATATAGGAATAGTTTCTTTCCTTGAAATTCTACGCTGAATACAGCTTACCATTTACAGACATCTATATTGTGATTTAGATCATAAAAACATTAAGCTGACTCAATTCAGCTATTGTTTCTGGGCGATGAGAAACCGTTGATAGCAGAGTAAGTTTAAGTACTTATTTAACGTTAGAAATACAATTTATTCACTTTGTTTTTGTTGTATCTCTTATAGATAGGTGGCTATGGTTTGCTTGGCAGGAGTGACTGGGTTAATTGATATCACTTAAATGAAATAATCGCGCTTGACTGTTTTCAGAAATGCTGCCCGTGTTATTTATGGGGATGAGAAGGGAGTCAATTAGCCAAAGATTAACTCATAAATGACCAATTTAAAAAATAATGGGTTCATAACATCATTTTTGCGCCATGTTCTTGAAACCATTGTTCATATTTTATTCCTTTTTGGTCTGTCATTTTCTCAAAATAATACTGTGGTTTTTCACACTGTTTTGCTTTTCATCATCTTGTCTGCGACTGGCAGCCTTTATCATTATTTTGTGATAAAGGTGGAGTTTTACTCTGTGGTGATTGCATTTTGTTAAAATAATGTTTATTTTCTCTTTTGTCATACTTCATGAATATTGCCTTGGGATAATAGAGTAAAATCTAATGCTATCACTATGTTACATTGATTTTGTAAATTTATTGTATGCAAGGGTAATGAGTAATATTAATGTTTTAATCAATTTATTATAAAAATCAAATAACAATTATTATGCAGGCAGAGGTTTTTAGTAGGTTAATGACCTTTGTTAACGTGATAAGTAAATTATTCGAGTCAGTAGATTAAAAACGATTTATTTACTGTTTATAACTTGGAGTAAAGAATGAGAAAAAAAACATCACAGTCAGGCCAGTTGATTTCGTGTATCATTTTACTCTCTTTTCCTGCTGCGCAGGGTATTGCTGCAACTGTTCCGGCAGGTGTTACGCTCGCTGAAAAACAAGAAATCACCGTTAACAATGGTGTCGAAGTCACTTCATTAGACCCTCATAAAGTTGAAGGTGCTCCAGAAACTAACATTATCCGCAACTTGCTGGAAGGGCTGGTCACCACTGGGCCAAATGGTGAAACCGTGCCTGGCGTGGCAGAAAGATGGGAAAATGAAGGTTATAAAGTCTGGACATTCTATTTACGTAACAATGCTAAATGGAGTGATGGTAAGCCTGTTACTGCGCAAGATTTTGTCTACAGTTGGCGTCGTCTCGCTGATCCAGGCACGGGGTCGCCTTATATCAGTTATTTGCAATATGCTTATATTCAGAATGCTGACGATATTCTGAAAGGAATAAAGTCACCAGAACAATTGGGCGTTAAGGCGCTGGATGATCACCGTCTCCAGGTCACACTTAGTCAGCCGCTTCCTTATCTGGTTGACATGTTGAGCCATACATCGATGAAACCTGTCAGGCAAGATGTGGTGGAGAAATGGGGGAATAAATGGACATTACCCGAAAATTATATCGGCAATGGCGCTTATAGATTGAAAGACTGGGTGGTCAATGAGCGAATTGTTTTAACGCGTAATCCTCAGTATTGGAATGATAAAGAATCCATCATTGAAAAAGGCACTTTTCTGCCAGTTGTCTCAGGCATTGGTGATGTTAACCGTTATCGTAGTGGGGAAATTGATATCACTAGCAATGCCATTCTCCCCGATCTATACAAAAAAATGAAACGAGATATTCCTGAGCAATTGCGAGTTTCACCTTTTCTGTGCACGTTTTACTACGAAATTAATAACCAGAAGCCACTGTTTAAAGATAAACGGGTGCGTGAAGCCATAAAACTGAGCCTTGACCGCGATATTATCACTGAAAAGATTATGGGGCAGGGGCAAATACCGGCGTATGGATTTACACCGACTTATATTGACGGGGGCTTGACCATTAACCCTGCATGGGCAAGTTGGACACAGGAACAGCGTAATCAACGGGCAAGGGAATTGTTGCAAGAAGCGGGTTTTGATGCCAGTCATCCTCTCAAATTTACCTTGTTGTACAACACATCCGAGCAAAATAAACAACAAGCCATCGCCGCAGCCTCTATGTGGCAGAAAAATATTGGCGCCCAAGTCACTTTGCAAAACCAGGAATGGAAAACCTCTACCCAAAACCGCCATCAGGGAAATTATGATGTCGCGCGAGCAACATGGTGTGGCGACTATAACGAGCCTTCTTCTTTCTTGAATATATTGCAGTCAAATAGTAGCAATAATACCGGTTTTTATCAGAGTGCGGCTTTTGACCATGCCCTTAAGCAGACTCTGATTGCTAAAGATGACGCGACACGTAAAGAATTTTATCAGCAAGCTGAAGCCCAACTTGATAAAGATTCAGGCTTGATACCGGTTTATTACCGTGTCAGCGTGCGCCTCATTCGCCCGACGGTTGGCGGAATAACCGGAAAAGATCCCCTGGATTATGTTGATTTAAAAAATCTGTATATTAAAAAGGTGAATAACTGATCACCGTCACAAAATATTGTCTTACCGTAAACAAAATAGTTCCTTTTGGATACGGATAATAACCATCCTAATGCGTGAATATGACTTTTATGGGTCAAATGATATCAATTGGAGTAAGTATAAGATGATAAACACAACAAAGAAAAAACTGGCTACTGGTATTACGGTAGCGTTAGGCATGATGGTAGGATGGCAGGCCTTTGCCGCGCAAGTGCCTGCTGGCGTGCAACTGGCAGACGCGGCAAAACAGGTGCTGGTTCGCAATAATGCCTCTGAACCGCAATCCCTGGACCCGCATAAAATCGAAGGCGTACCCGAATCGAATATCGCTCGTGATCTGTTTGAAACGCTGGTGATCAATGATCCTGACGGCAAAATTATACCGGGCGTGGCAGAGAGCTGGGAGAATAAGGATTTTAAAGTTTGGACATTCCATTTGCGTAAAGACGCCAAATGGTCCAATGGTGACCCTGTCACTGCGCAGGATTTTGTGTACAGTTGGCGCCGTGTAGTCGATCCCAATACCGCCTCCCCTTATGCCAGTTTTCTCCAATATGCCCATTTGCTTAATGTTGACGATATCATCAGAGGTAAACAGAAACCGGAAACATTGGGTGTCAAAGCATTAGATGACCATACATTACAATTAACCCTCAGCGAACCCGTCCCTTATTTGGTCAGGTTATTCGTTCATCCAACGACATCACCCGTCCATCGTGCAACAATTGAAAAATACGGTGAGAGATGGACACAGCCACAGAATTTTGTTGGTAATGGGGCTTATAAACTGAAAAGTTGGGTGATCAATGAACGGCTGGTTTTCGAACGGAGTCCGACCTACTGGGATAATAAAAACACCGTCATTAACCAAGTCACTGTTTTACCTATTTCTTCCGAGGTCACGGATGTTAACCGTTATCGTGCGGGCGAAATTGAGATGACTTATAACAACTTACCCGTCGAACTATTCCAAAAACTGAAAAAAGAGATCCCCGATCAGTTGCGTGTAAGTCCGTATTTATGCACTTATTATTATGAAATAAACAATCAGAAACCCCCATTCAATGATCCCCGTGTACGTACCGCACTAAAACTGGGGATAGATCGGGATATTATGGCCAATAAGGTAAAAAATCAGGGGGATACACCTGCCTATGGCTATACCCCGCCTTATATCGCCGATTTTAAAGATGAAAAACCCGATTGGTATACCAAACTAAATCAGCAGCAGCGCAACGAAGAAGCGAAAAAACTTTTGGCGGAGGCTGGATTTACCAAAGATAATCCGCTGAAAATTACCCTACTGTACAATACGTCTGATCTGCATAAAAAGCTGGCCATTGCCGCGGCTTCCCTTTGGAAAAAGAATATCGGCATTGAAGTGACTCTCGAAAACCAAGAGTGGAAAACTTTCCTCGATTCTCGCCACCAAGGCAACTATGACATCGCCCGTGCCGGATGGTGTGCTGATTATAACGAAGCTTCGACCTTCTTGAATCCCATGTTATCCAACAGTAGTAATAATACCTCTCACTATAAGAGCAAAGAATTTGATGCTTTGATGAAACAATCGCTGCAAGTCAAAACTGATGCAGAACGTGCTGAAATTTATGCCAAAGCCAATGCGCAATTGGATAAAGATTCGGCGATTGTGCCCATTTATTACTATGTCAACGCCCGTTTAGTAAAACCTTATGTAGGGGGTTACACCGGCAAAGATCCATTGGATAACTTTCATACCAAAGATCTCTACATCATAAAACACTAGGAATGAGAGGGTGATCCGATAGGGGTCACCCGCTTGTCAAATAATTAAAAGCCACGGCTTGGCTAAACAGTAGGAACGGGCAATGCTAAAATTTATTTTACGCCGCTGCTTAGAGGCGATCCCGACACTTTTTATCCTGATTACAATTTCGTTTTTTATGATGCGGCTTGCGCCGGGTAGCCCGTTTACCGGGGAAAGGAAACTACCGCCGGAAGTGATGGCAAATATTGAAGCGAAATACCACTTGAATGATCCTATCTATAAACAATATTTCAATTACTTAATTCAACTCTCCAAAGGGGATTTTGGTCCTTCATTCAAATACAAAGACTACAGCGTCAATGATCTGGTTGCAGAAGCGCTGCCAGTTTCGGCTAAATTGGGATTTGCTGCCTTTATTATGGCAGTCATTTTTGGTGTCAGTGCCGGGGTGATTGCGGCATTGAACCAGAACACCAAATGGGATTACACGGTGATGGGGTTTGCCATGACCGGGGTTGTTATCCCCAGTTTCGTAGTCGCCCCCTTATTAGTGTTGATATTCGCCATTACCCTAAAATGGTTGCCGGGAGGAGGCTGGAATGGCGGGGCACCTAAATATATGCTTTTGCCAATGGTGGCACTTTCCCTCGCTTATATTGCCAGTATCTCCCGTATCACCCGCGGTTCCATGATAGAAATCTTACATTCCAACTTTATTCGTACCGCACGGGCCAAAGGCTTGCCATTGCGAACGATTATTTTCCGTCATGCGTTAAAACCCGCCTTATTACCGGTTATCTCCTATATGGGGCCTGCTTTCGTCGGCATTATTACAGGCTCAATGGTGATTGAAACGATTTTCGGTTTACCGGGTTTGGGGCAATTGTTTGTGAATGGCGCATTAAACCGTGATTACTCACTGGTACTGAGTCTGACGATCCTGGTCGGGGGCTTAACCATTATGTTTAATGCTATCGTTGATGTGCTGTATGCCGTCATTGATCCGAAAATTCGTTATTAAAACTTGGAGCACGCAATGTTACTGAATAAAAAAAATAGCGAAGCTCTGGAAAATTTTTCTGAGCAACTGGAAATTGAAGGCCGCAGTTTGTGGCAGGATGCACGCCGTCGTTTTATACACAACAAGGCAGCGATTACAAGTTTATGTATTCTCCTCCTGATCACACTCTTTGTTATCTTAGCGCCGATGCTGTCCCAATTTGCTTACGATGATACCGATTGGAATATGATGACGATGCCGCCGGATTTTGAATCCAAACACTATTTCGGCACCGATTCATCAGGGCGTGACCTGCTGGTGCGAGTTGCCATTGGCGGGCGTATTTCATTAATGGTCGGGATTGCCGCGGCCCTGATTGCCGTACTGTTTGGCACGTTGTATGGTGCGATGTCAGGTTATCTTGGCGGCAAAACGGACATGGTGATGATGCGTTTGCTGGAAATCCTTAACTCTTTCCCATTCATGTTCTTCGTTATTCTTTTGGTGACTTTCTTTGGTCAAAATATCCTGCTGATTTTCGTTGCGATAGGCATGGTGTCATGGCTGGACATGGCACGTATTGTCCGTGGTCAGACATTGAGTTTAAAACGCAAGGAGTTTATTGAAGCCGCGTTGGTTTGCGGTGTTTCCACCCGCCATATTGTTTTGCGCCATATCGTGCCAAACGTCTTGGGCGTTGTGGTGGTTTATGCCTCATTACTTGTACCGAGTATGATCCTGTTTGAATCTTTCTTGAGCTTCCTTGGCTTGGGAACTCAGGAACCCCTGAGCAGTTGGGGCGCTCTGTTAAGTGATGGTGCCAACTCAATGGAAGTGGCCTCGTGGTTATTGTTATTTCCGGCCGGCTTTCTGGTCATGACCCTGTTTTGTTTTAACTTTATTGGTGACGGCCTGCGAGATGCCCTCGACCCGAAAGACCGTTAAGGAGAGCCTATGAACAACGTAGAAACGTCGAAAAATGTTGAGTCACTCTTATCGGTCAAAGACCTGAATGTGGTATTCAACACACCTGACGGCAATGTGACTGCCGTGAATAAATTGAATTTTGACTTACAGGCCGGAGAAACACTGGGGATCGTGGGAGAATCGGGTTCGGGTAAATCACAGACCGCATTTGCGTTAATGGGATTACTGGCCAGTAACGGTTCTGTCAGTGGTTCTGCCACGTTTAACGGACGAGAAATTCTTAACCTGCGAGAAAAAGAGTTAAACCGGATGCGGGCACAAGAAATCTCGATGATATTTCAAGATCCCATGACGTCCCTTAACCCTTATATGCGAGTGGGTGATCAATTAACGGAAGTCTTGATGCTGCATAAGCGCATCAGTAAAAGCGAGGCTTTTGAGGGCGCCGTCCGTATGTTGGATGCGGTTAAGATGCCAGAGGCGCGTAAACGCATGAAAATGTATCCACATGAATTTTCTGGGGGAATGCGTCAACGGGTGATGATTGCTATGGCGTTGTTGTGTCAGCCTAAGTTATTGATTGCCGATGAACCGACAACGGCCTTGGACGTCACCGTTCAGGCACAAATCATGACGCTGCTTAATGAGCTAAAAAAAGAGTTTAACACCGCGATTATCATGATTACCCATGATTTGGGAGTGGTTGCAGGTATTTGTGACAAGGTATTAGTGATGTATGCGGGAAGGACGATGGAATATGGTACAGCGCGTGACGTGTTTTATCATCCTACCCATCCATACTCTATTGGATTATTGAATGCGGTTCCTCGTCTGGACGGTGATGAGGAAGCCTTGGAAACGATTCAAGGCAATCCTCCCAATTTATTGCGTTTGCCAAAGGGGTGCCCATTCCAGCCACGTTGTCAATTTGCCACTGAGCATTGTGTTCGCGAGGAACCCCAGTTGGAAAAATTTGGCCTTGGGCGCTTGCGTGCCTGCTTTAAACGCCAGGAGGAATTGGTATGAACACAACTAGCATGAACACGAGCGATGTGAAGACAATTGATGTGAAGACAATAGCTGAAAAGCGGGTCTTATTGGAAGTTGACGATCTCAAAGTTTATTTTGATATTAAAGACGGAAAACAGTGGTTCTGGCAGCCGGCAAAAAGCTTAAAAGCGGTAGATGGCGTAACCTTAAGGCTTTATGAAGGTGAGACACTGGGTGTTGTGGGCGAATCTGGCTGCGGGAAGTCAACGCTTGCCAGGGCAGTAATTGGGTTAGTGAAAGCGTCTGGTGGTGCAGTGACTTGGCTTGGTCAAAACTTGTTGGATATGAATGACAAACAATGGCGGGATATTCGCAATGATATTCAGATGATCTTCCAAGATCCGTTGGCATCACTGAATCCGCGTATGACCATTGGCGATATTATCGCAGAGCCGTTGAAAACGTATTACCCCAAAATGAAAGAAGGGGAAATAAAAGAAAAAGTCAAAAAGATGATGATGAAGGTAGGGTTATTACCGAACCTGATCAACCGTTACCCTCATGAATTCTCTGGCGGTCAGTGCCAGCGTATCGGGATTGCCCGCGCCTTGATCCTCGAACCTAAGTTGGTTATCTGTGACGAACCGGTTTCAGCGCTGGATGTTTCCATTCAGGCACAAGTTGTTAATTTATTACAGGAATTGCAGCGGGAAATGGGGCTTTCCCTGATATTTATTGCACATGACTTGTCGATCGTAAAACACATATCGGACCGCGTATTGGTCATGTATTTGGGCAATGCGGTAGAACTGGGCACTTACGACGAGGTTTATCATAATCCGTTGCATCCCTATACCAGAGCGCTTATGTCGGCGGTGCCGATCCCTGATCCAGACAAAGAGCGCAACAAACATATCGAATTGTTAGAGGGCGAATTGCCTTCCCCCATTAACCCTCCGTCCGGATGTGTATTCCGCACGCGCTGCCCAATGGCAGATGCTGAATGCGCCAGAACCCGGCCATTACTTGAGGGCAGTTTTAAACATGCAGTGTCTTGCCTTAAGGTTGATCCACTCTAATCAATGATATGTGGCCAATGTGACACCGTCACGAATTTAAATTCAATGCCCTCACCATTATGAGGGCATTTTAATCGAGATTAAAGGCAGGGCGGGATGATTATTTTTTCCACAATATCTGGCAGATAGGGTGAGATTTTTCCCGGCAGATCAAAATACGGGCAAAGATATCATCAATTTCGGCATCGTCTGATGCTGCCAATCCAATAATAACTTCCGAAAAAAAGTCTGGATCTAAATCAAAATCAACATGTTCAAACCAGACGTTTGAAGGTTCCCATAATTCAGCACCGCCGCGCTCTTCAAATTGCAGGTTAAACAACAAGCTATCAGCCGGATCGAGATGAGAGAGTGCTTGTTCCAAAAAGATATCGTAAGCCTTTTCAAGCGCTTCATCTTCAGTCATTCGGTTGTTTAAGTCCAATTGCATAGGATGTGTCGATTGATTTTCCATGGTGGCAATATCCAATATTAATCACTGGGTGAAATTAAAACATGTTCTGTATTGAATGAATACTTTTATTCGTGCTCTTTTATTCATGCCCTTTTATTCATGATAAATGAATTATAAAAGCGGGCTGAAAAAATAACAGATACGCTCAAGGATACGGTGCCACATCGGGCGTTTTTCCCATTGAATGTTTGCCAGCAATGTGGAACGCATAATATAGTCCTGCTGAACCAGAGTTAAATCCTGACCAAAAAGTTCATCATCAATCACAACCGTAATTTCAAAATTCAGCCACAAGCTGCGCATATCCAAATTGACAGAACCGACCATACTCAATTGCCCATCGACCAAGACACTCTTGGTATGTAACAAGCCATCTTCAAATTGATAAATTTTCACTCCCGCTTCCAGCAATTCTGCAAAAAATGCACGGCTGGCCCAGCGAACAAGAAATGAGTTGTTTTGACTTGGCACGATGATACTGACATCCACTCCGCGCATCGCCGCCGTGCAAATCGCATGCATTAAATCATCACTGGGAACAAAATAGGGCGTAGTAAGGGTAAGCTGTTTGCGGGCCGCAAAAATAGCGGTCATTAAGGATTGTTGGATCAATTCGTCAGGGAACCCTGGCCCGGAAGCGATAACTTGAGCGGTATGACCGCTGGTTTGCTCGAACGGTATAGTAACACTGTCAGGCGGGGGAGGAAGATGACGTTGCCCGGTTTCCATTTCCCAGTCAAAGGCATAAATAATCCCCAGTGTTGTCGTCACCGGGCCTTCCATTCTCACCATGATATCGACCCACTGACCGACCCCGGCATTTTGTTTAAAAAAACGGGGATCAACCATATTCATACTGCCGGTGTATGAAATATGATTATCGATCAGAATAATTTTTCTATGCTGGCGTAAGTCCATGCGCCGCAGGAATAAACGGAAGATATTCACTTTTAACGATTCGACAAACTCAATACCTGCTTTGCGCATAATATCAGGATAAGGGCTGCGGAAAAATTGCCAGCTTCCTGCCGAATCCACCATAATCCGGCATTTAATACCGCGTTTGGCCGCGCGCATCAGGGCATCCGTGACCTGATCAACCAACCCGCCGGATTGCCAGATATAAAACACCATCTCAATATTGTACTTGGCGTTTTCAATATCATGCACAATCGCTTTCAGCGAATTGTCATAAGATGTCATTAATTGCATTTTATTGCCTCTGACACCTTTAATCTTTTGTCGTCGTTCACACAGTTGAAACAGTGGGGTAGCCACTTCACTGTTTTCATCGGCAAAAATTTGCGGGGATTTTTTTAACTCTGCTAACCACTTGGCGACAGATGAGCGCATTTGTCTGGCTTGTTCACCCCGGCGTTTACCAAGGTGCAATTCGCCGAATGACAAATAAGCAGCGATGCCGACTAAAGGAAAGATATAAATAATGAGTAACCAAGTCATTGCTGATGTCACAGGACGACGTTTCATCAAAACTCGAATGGTGATACCGGCAATAATCAGCCAGTAGAAAAAAATCGCCAGCCAGCTCAGTACAGAGTAGAAAGTTGTCATACGTGGCAATCAATCCTGTTTATTTAAGTAATTAATATCATTAATTGAATAGAGAACAATTTTAGCAAAATTGCAAACCGGATTGGCAATTGGTTGACATTGCTAATAGTGACGATTAAGAATAATGCCATTCATTAATGGGAAAGGTAGCCTGGAATATCTTATGAAACACAGCAGAAGGGAAGTAGGGCGCTGGAGAATGCTCCGTCAAGGTATTTGTCGTCGCCGTCGTTGGTTGGAAGGGCAGTCACGCCGTAATTTACGCATCTACGCACTACGTAAGGTTGATGCCCATAAACGTCGTCGATCGATTCTATTCGCCCAGAATGCAGAATGGATTTAACCTGATGTTCAGCATGATAGGTATCTGAAAGGTAAAAATAGAGATGTTTTTGAATCTTTATTGAATATGATAGTCATTTGCATTTAAACTAATATTATCTGAAAACTGACTATCATGCTGTTAAGCAAGAATTCTCTTATGCGTTGGATACATTGGCCGATATTACTTTCCGTTTGTTTACATGTTTCTATTGCTGCGGCGCTCTTCCATGTCATTAAACCTGAAAAGCAGGTGCAAGCCGCCCCTATATCTGTTGCTATGATCCAGTTGGCTGCTGAAGAGGCACCTGTCTCTAAACCTGCCATGCCTGAACCAGAACCTGAACCTGAACCAGAGCCCGAACCTGTTGCGGAAATTGCTCTGCCTAAACCCAAACCTGAAAAGAAAAAAATTGTTAAAAAGGAACTGAAGCCAAAAGAGAAAAAAGCAGAAAAAGTTTCAGAACAACCGCTGAAATCTATTTCTGATCAGGAACCTCAGATGGCAAAGAACTTGGACGATCAAAAATCAGAGCAGCTTGCCATTAGTGAGAAAGGTCACGTACAAAAGGGACCCAAAGCACTGAGCAGGCCAAACCCCGTCTACCCATCCAGAGCGCTACAGTTGGGAACAGAAGGGACGGTAAAGGTGAAATTTGATATTGATGAAAATGGCCGAGTTAAAAATATTGAAGTTATCTCGGCAACACCCAGAAATCTCTTTGAGCGTGAAGTGAGAAATGCCATGAGAAAATGGCGTTATGAAAAGATCCCTGCTACCGGGCATATAACGACGATTGAGTTTCGAACGACGGGTATTTCGCAATCTTAACGCACTAAACGGTATTTGACTGAATAAAAAAGGGTACTCAAAAGAGATACCCTTTAATTTTTGAGTGAGTTATTTTTCTAATGAATCATAACGTTGGATCACTGCTCTCCAATTTAAAATTCCTTTTATCTTCAGGCAAAGGGCGGGAAGTATTATTTTCATTCACGGCAACATACGTGAAAACGGCCTCTGTTGCACAGTAGCGCTGGCCGACTGGCTCAGAAGCGACTTTTTTCACCCAGACTTCAATATGGATAGTGATCGATGAATTTCCCGTTTTAAGACAACGGGCATAACAGCATACGACGTCACCTACCGCAACCGGTTTCAGGAAACTGATGCCATTCACGCTAACAGTGACTACACGCCCCAGAGCAATCTCTTTTGCCAAAATTGCGCCGCCAATATCCATTTGAGACATCAGCCAGCCCCCAAAAATATCCCCATTAGCGTTAGTATCAGCAGGCATGGCCAGTGTACGGAGAACCAATTCTCCGTTTGGTAAGCATTGTTGTTGTGTCATTAGAAAACTTGCTTTATTTGGTGAATACAACAATACCTGCCGCTGCATCGGCAGGTATCCATATGAAGGTCATGATATTATTCTTGTTCGCGAGGCAGATGACGGTAGATATATACCACACTCAATACCGTAAAGACCAGTGTCAATGCCGTTAACCCGAACACTTTAAAGTTTACCCAAATATCCTGAGGTAGCCAGAAAGCGACATAAATATTTGCCAACGCACAGGCAATAAAGAAGATGGCCCAGGCCATGTTCAGTTTGTTCCAGACAAAATCCGGTAACACTAATTCCTTGCCTAGCATCCGTTGAATCAGGGGTTTTTTCATCACCCATTGGCTGATAAGCAGAACCAGAGCAAAAATGGCGTAAATGACAGTGACTTTCCATTTAATAAATAAATCACTATGGAAGGCCAGCGTCAGCGTGCCAAAAACAGCAACCATAACAAAGGTAATTAAGGAGGATTTCTCAACTTTACGATAAATGAGGTAAGTGATGACAACAGCTAACCCGGTTGCTGCAATCAACGCGCCGGATGCATAGAAAATGTCATACATTTTGTAGACGACAAAGAAAATGACTAGCGGCAAAAAGTCTAAAAGTTGTTTCATAAGTTGAACCCATTGTGAAGTCAATGATGGCATGTTTCTGAATTTGTGCCAGAGTGTATCAGATCTTAATGAAATGGTTTATTTATCAGGTAAAAAACATTTTCACAAAAGGACATAAAAGCCATGTTGTGGGAAAGATTGCATCGCTGGATGCCAGGCTTGGGGAATATCTGTCATTATCGTAGAGATTATTTTAGCCATGATATGCGGGCAGGACTCTCTGTCGCCGCGGTCGCACTGCCTGTTGCGATTGCTTATGCCGAATTAATGGGAATTAGCGCCATTATTGGCTTATATGCCTGTATTTTACCCATGTTCGCTTATGCGCTGTTCGGTACTTCGCGGCAGTTGATCGTTGGACCCGATGCAGCAACCTGTGCTGTGATTGCTGCGGTTGTGACACCGCTGGCATTGGGAAATGAACATGTTCGCTGGCAGCTTGCTATTATTATGACCCTAATGACCGGGTTTTGGTGCATCTTGGCCAGCCATTTTCGACTGGGCGCCTTCGCTGATTTTCTATCCCGCCCCATTTTGAAAGGCTTCATTAATGGTGTTGCAATTACCATTATGGCGGATCAGTTGGCTAAAGTTTTTGGGTTGTCTGGTTTGCCTGCGGAATTGATTGAACGATTAATTGCACTTCCCCATACGTTATTAGCATCTCATTGGCCAACGGTGGTGATGTCAGTGATAACGTTGCTGGTGCTGCTTAGTATACACTTCCTCCGCCCAAGTTGGCCTGCACCGCTGGTGGCAATGATCGTATCGACTTATCTCAGTTGGCAATTTGAACTCAGCCAATATGGTATCCAGATTGTGGGGAGTATGGGGAACGGTTTGCCCATTGTGCCAATGCCTGAATTTGAATTTGGTATCATCCGTGATTTGGTTGTTCCTTCCATTAATTTAGCGGTGATCAGCTTCGTCAGCTTTATGATGACTGCCCGTAGCTTTGCCAGTAAAAATGGCTATCAAGTTGATGCCGATTTAGAACTCAGGGCATTGGGAATTGCTAATATCGCGGCGTCATTATCACAAGGCTTTGCTGTCAGTGCTGCCGGCAGCCGTACCGCCGTCAATGATGCACAGGGTGGTAAAACGCAAATGGTGTCTGTGATTGCGGGTTGCACCATCTTGCTGGTTTTGCTGTTTATGACAGAATTTCTGGTCTATATCCCGCTGTCATCACTGGGTATTGTCTTAATTTTTTCCGCATGGTCTTTATTGGGTTTGAAGAATCTTTGGGCTTATCGAAAACGTAACCGGCAGGCTTTTATCCTGTCAATGTTCACCTTAATCGCCGTCCTGCTGGTGGGCGTGATCGATGGTATCGGTTTTGCTGTTTTGTTGGGGCTATTGCAATTTTTGCAGGTCGTTTTCCGGCCTTCGGATCAATTGCTGGGCGTGAATGATCAAGGCATGGTGCGTTCCATCCATCAACATAATGATATCAAACCTGCGGATGGCATTATGATGTATCGCTTTAACTCCCCCCTCACCTATTTTAACGCCGGGTATTTCAAAAGGCGGGTCTTACAGCATGTGAACAATGCTGCCATTAGCCCGGTCTGGTTAGTTGTCGATGCGACAGTCAGTTTTACTTACGATGATGTCAGTGTTTTTGCCGTGCTGGATGAGTTAATCACAGAATTAAAAAAGAGAGGTGTGACATTAGTCTTGGCGGGGCGCAGAACAGAACTGAATCGGTGGATTAAACAAAATAAACTGAGTCGCAGCGATGAAGATTTGATTGTGGTGCCGGATCTCTATTTTGCCATTCGTTTAATTCAAAGTAAGCAGCAAGTTGAGGAAAGACAGGAAGGGTAATTGCCGTTCATCTCGCCGCCTATGCAGCGAGGTGAACTCTTGAGGGATGTTTATTGCATACCGTTTGCGGTTTTATTTTGTGGTCTGGCCAACATATACAAACGGAATAGATAAATCAGCAACAAGGATGATAGTAGGTTGTCCAGCATGGACAGCAACATATCCGGCATTTTTGCCAGCACCAGAACCAGTATTAGCTTGGCGGCCAGCCATAACAGCATAGCCGGGATTAACAAGCGCATATTATTGAATGCCAGCTTCCAGCTACTCTGCATGGCTGCGAAAATGCTTTTGCTTTTTTCAAACAAAAAAACAGGAGCCAGTGCAAATGCAATAGAAAAGAGTATCCCGGGTAAGACCATTAAAGCGTAACCAATCTGAACCAACAGAGTACAGATGGACATTAACAAAAACATTTTAGGCAGTAGGGTGACTGATGAAGTGCAGGCATGCAGCGCATTAGTTTGCTGACCGCCAGAGATGGCATTGATGAGTACCAATATACTGGCTGCCAGCAAGGCATTACCAAAGACGTTGATAAAGAAAATCCCAAACACTGTGTGTACTAACATTGATATCTCATCTGGCGTTAATTGCCCCACAAAACGTTGGATTCCGGTATTGCCTGACTCTCTGACGATATTTTGCATCTCGGCCAATAAATTGAGTTGTTCATCGTTCGGCATGAATACATGCCCTAGCAGGGTTGTTACCAACGCGGCCAAAACAGAGAGGATGACAATATTCAACAGTTGATGCTTTAAAAAGTTGATGCTGTCACGATACAGGGTATTTGCCGTGATGGGCATGAAAATGGCTCCTATCAAATAAAACAACACAAATAGAACAACAATAGCACGCAATTGTACCTTGTCCGACGGATTGTTGGATACCTAAGATTTACTTCTGCACCTGATCTTGCATTCTGAGACCGGCAGGGAGTAAAAAAATCTTGCCTAAAAGCCCTGATGGTGGATTTTATAAAAATGAATAATTCATTAATTTTGTGTTAATAAACTGATAATGGATGGGAGTGTTAAATAAAAGTTATTAGCATAGGATTGCTATTATTACTTGTCGTTAGCCATTCAAAATTTGATATCAGAATATAAATCATGGTTGGCAGTAAAATTAATACACAGCGAATTTTGACTTGGATCAATTTAAAATATCCAGCAAATGGAATAATAAAAGAGTAAATACCTTACTTTGCCAAAAATCTTTAAAAGATGTGATCTGTCTTAGATCACAACAGTAAACAAACGGGTATATTTCTGACTGTTCTAAAACCACATAAATGGGATGGATAATGAAAAAGATTTCTGCGCTTGTATTGGCTGCTGCGACGTTAGCTCCGTCATTGACTTTTGCTCATGAAGCAGGTGACTTCCTGCTTCGGGCAGGTACCGCAACGGTAAGGCCACATGCCGGTTCTGATAATGTATTGGGGTTGGGATCTTTTGATGTCAATAATAATACCCAGCTGGGTTTAACTTTTGGTTACATGATCACCGACAATATTGGTGTTGAGTTATTGGCGGCGACACCATTCCAACATAAAGTCAGTTTGCCGGGCGTGGGTGAAGTTGCTGAAGTTAAACATCTACCACCGACGCTAATGGCACAATATTATTTTGGCGCTACAGAGGATAATTTACGTCCTTATGTTGGCATTGGTGTAAACTACACGACATTCTTTAGTGAAAAATTTAATAATAATGCAACGGTAAAAGCGGCTGATTTAAATAGTCTGGATCTGAAAGATTCCTGGGGGATCGCCGGACAGGTTGGTCTGGATTATAAACTGGACAAAAACTGGATGTTGAATACTTCACTTTGGTGGATGAATATTGAAACGGATGTGAAATTTAAAGCCGGTGATGTCAATAAAGAATATAAAACCCGTCTTGATCCATGGGTCTTTATGTTTGGTGTTGGTTATAGTTTTTGATATATAGTTTTTGATATATAGCTTCTAACAGAAAGCGACGTGTGTGTTTGACGTTGACATAAGAGAGAACTAATGGGGCGTGACTGCCCCATTTTTGTTTTTTGTATAAGACCTCCGCAGGGTCATAATTGCGTGACGTTTTTCATGGTATGCACAAAATCGATTAATCTTTCCAGCATGATTTTCGGTTGATGCAAGTTATCTTCAATGATTTTGACGATGGCTGAACCTGAAATTGCACCAGCAGCGCCGCTATTGAGAGCGGTCATAACCTGTTCAGGTTCTGAAATGCCAAAACCTTGCAGTGCAGGGGCTGCGTGATACTCTTTGAGTTTATTGACAATATGATTTAATGGCTGTTTGGCGCGATTTTCACTACCGGTAACTCCCGCCCTTGATAGCAGATACGTATATCCACGTCCAAACGAAGCGATTTCACGCAGTAAATCATCATCTGCATTGGGAGGGCAAATGAAGATCGGCGCAATATCATGCTTTATGGCGGCGGAACGGAAAGGTGATGACTCGGATAATGGCACATCCGCGATAAGCACGGAGTCAATACCAGCCTCTTGGCAGCGGCGGTAAAACTCATCAATGCCATTGTGAAAGACCAGATTAGCGTACACTAACAGGCCAATCGGTGTATCGGGATGTCTAGCCCGAATGTTAGCCAGCAGGTCAAAACATAATGTGGGCGTCACCTTCGATGATAACGCACGCAGATTGGCATTTTGGATCGTTGGGCCATCGGCAAGGGGATCTGAGAATGGAATACCCAATTCAAGCGCATCGGCACCCCCGGCAATTAAGCTATCAATAATGTCCAACGACAGTTCAGGGTGAGGATCGCCGAGAGTCACAAAAGGAACAAAAGCGCCTTGATGTTGGTTTTGCAGCTTTTTAAACAGATGTTCGTAACGTTCCATCAGATTTCTCCCCTTGATTTTAAAATATCGTGAACGGTAAAGATGTCTTTGTCACCACGGCCAGATAAGTTGACGATCAATAATTGCTCTTTGTCTGGAGACTGACGGATCATTTTCAAAGCGTAAGCCAACGCATGAGAGGATTCCAGGGCAGGAATAATGCCTTCATTGCGGGAAAGTGCTTGAAAGGCTTCCAGCGCTTCATTGTCAGTGATTGAAACATAATCGGCTCTGCCGATACTATTTAAATAGGCGTGCTGAGGGCCAACAGAAGGAAAATCCAAACCCGCCGAAATAGAATAAGATTCTTCAATCTGGCCGTCTTCTGTCTGCATAATTGGCGCTTTCATGCCAAAGTAAATGCCTGATTTTCCGTGTTTCAATGGCGCGCCATGCTTTCCTGTTTCAATGCCATGCCCCGCAGGTTCAACACCGATCAGACGAACACGCTCTTCTGGAATAAATTCAGCAAACAAACCGATGGCATTTGAACCACCACCAATGCAGGCAATGACGGCATCGGGCAGACGACTTTCTTTTTCCAGAATTTGCGCTTTGGCTTCTTCCCCAATCATGCGCTGGAACTCCCGTACCATGGTCGGATATGGGTGAGGGCCGGCAGCGGTTCCCAATAAGTAGTGGGTTTTTTCATAACAACCAGACCAGTCTCGCATGGCTTCGTTACACGCATCTTTCAGGGTTGCTGAACCGCTGTGGACAGGGATCACTTCAGCCCCCATTAAACGCATACGGAAGACGTTGGGTGATTGTCGTTCAATATCTTTCGCTCCCATATAAATACGGCATTTCAGCCCCAACAGGGCACAAGCCAGCGCGGTTGCTACACCGTGTTGACCTGCACCGGTTTCAGCAATGATCTCATTTTTTCCCATGCGTTTTGCCAACAAGGCTTGCCCTAACACCTGATTGGTTTTATGGGCACCCCCGTGGAGCAAATCTTCACGCTTTAGGTACAAACGTGTTTTTGTCCCTTTAGTCAGGTTTTGGCACAGCGTTAAGGCGGTCGGTCTGCCGGCATAATTTTTTAAGAGATCCTGAAAAGTACGCTGAAATTCAGGATCTTTGTGTGCATCAATAAAGGCTTCTTCTAACTGGTTAAGTGCCGGAACCAAAATTTGTGGAACGAATTGCCCACCAAAATCGCCAAAATAAGGATTCAATTGACTCATTATTTTACTCATCCATTTTGTCTGAAAGATTAGTGATAACAGCGTAGTTGCTGAAATACCTGCTTGAGTTTTTGGCGGCTTTTAATGCCGGGAGACACTTCCACCCCTGAATTAAAATCCAGTCCATAACAACCAAGTGTTGCCGCTTGTTGGCAATTTTCAGCATTCAGGCCACCAGCCAAAAGGCTGTTATGTTGAATTTGTGGATTGATTAACTGCCAGTCAAACGGTTTTCCCGTTCCTCCTGAACCGTTATCCAGCAATAAGTGATCCACATTAGGAAGGTCGGAAAATTTCGTGGCTCTGGACATATCAATGGCTTGCCAAATTTCACAATGTTCAGGTAATACGGAACGCAGGGCGTTGATGTAATTTTCATCTTCATGCCCATGCAGTTGAACGGCGGTGAGTGAAAGGGCTTGGGCGGTATCCTGGACAAAATCGAGGGATTGATTTTGAAATACACCAACGTATTGCAGAGAAGCTTCATTGATGATCTGTTGGGCTTTTTGCAGGCTGATCCTGCGTGGTGATTTCTCGGCGAAAATTAAACCGCCATAAACGGCCCCCATCTGCAACGCCGCTTTGGCATCTTGTGGGCGAGTCAGGCCACAAACTTTATTGTCCCCAAAAATCAGACGACGTAGAGCGAGGTCTAAATTTTGTTGTGCCATCAAAGCGCTGCCAATAAGAAAACCATCGGCAAATCGGCTTAATTCCCGCACCTGGCGATGCTGCTGAATGCCGGATTCACTGATAATGATAGTCCCTTCCGGCAAACCCACAGACAGTTTGCGCGTACGTTCTAAATCAATGGACAAATCACGTAAATCCCGATTATTGATACCGATCACTTTTGCTCCCAGTGCTATCGCCCGTTGCCGCTCATCTTCATTGCTGACTTCGGTAAGAACACCCATCTCAAGGCTATGCGCCAGTGATGACAGTTCGCGATACGTATCATCGTCGAGGACGGAAAGCATCAATAAAATGGCATCGGCTTGATAATAACGCGCGAGATAAACCTGATAGGCATCAATAATAAAATCTTTGCACAGAACAGGCTGGTGTACGGCAGAACTGACCATCGCGAGAAAATCATAACTGCCCTGAAAGTATTTTTCATCGGTCAGGACAGAGATGGCGGCAGCATAAGGTTGATAAGTTTTAGCAATGCGAACTGGATCGAAATTTTCACGAATGACCCCTTTTGACGGGGACGCTTTTTTGCATTCTAAAATAAACACCGTTTGCTGATGGGTTAACGCCTGATAAAAACGGCGGTGACTGGGAACAATAGTATCAATAAAACTCGCCAGCGGTTGCTCTGCCTTACGAGTGATCAGATACGTCGCCTTATCATCAACAATTTTTTGTAACACGCTGGGTTTCATGATTGGGTCCTTGCTGCCAAAGCGGTTACTTTTTTATAAGCCTGACCGCTGTCAATAGTATTGAGTGCCAATTGAGTGTTTTCCCGTAGATTTTCTTGCCCGTGCATTTTCATCAACAGAGCCACGTTGGCGGCGACGGCATGGGCATGGGCTTGGTTACCGTGACCTTGCAATAACATCGCCAACATATTGCGATTTTCTTCCGGTGTTCCGCCTTTCAGTGAAGAGATGGGGTGGCTCGGTAAACCAAAATCGGTTGCCGTTAACTGATATTGGCTAATTTCACCCTGATTAAGTTCTGCAACCAAGGTGGGGGCGTGTAAGGCAACTTCATCCATGCCACCGCTGTGTACCACAGCGGCACGCTGATAACCCAAGGCTTGTAAAGTATGGGCGATAGGCTTAACTAAGTCAGGGCTATAGACCCCAATCAGTGACACCGCAGGGCGGGC
This sequence comes from Xenorhabdus sp. PR6a, assembly GCF_028599065.1. Lineage (NCBI taxonomy): Bacteria > Pseudomonadati > Pseudomonadota > Gammaproteobacteria > Enterobacterales > Morganellaceae > Xenorhabdus > Xenorhabdus sp. PR6a. The sequence continues at coordinate 51,494 of NZ_JAQRFJ010000005.1, forward strand.
TGGATTGATCAACGGGCCAAGTACATTAAATAAGGTTCGCGTTTTTAATTGCTGGCGAACCTGCACCGCATGCCGGAATCCACTGTGATATTGCGGGGCAAACAGAAAACAGACACCAATATCATCCAGAGCCCGGCGTGATGCTTCCGCTTGGGCATCCAAGGCAATGCCGAATGCGGCTAATAAATCAGATGATCCGGATCGGCTGGAAATACTGCGGTTGCCATGTTTTGCCACTTTAAGGCCACAGGCAGCAGCAACAAAAGCGCTGGCCGTTGAAATATTGATGCTATTTGTGCCATCTCCACCGGTGCCGACGATATCACAAAATGGGTAATCAGGACGAGGGAAGGGGGCGGCGTTCGCCAAGAACGCTTGGGCTGCGCCGGCAATTTCTTGTGGCTGTTCACCCCGCAGTTTCAGGCTAATTAATACCGCGGCTAATTGTGCATCGCTCAATTCCCCTTGGATTACGGCGGTGAATAGCTGCTGGCTTTCTTGTTGGGTCAGTGGCTGGGCACTGAATAATTTGTCAAAAATCAACTGCATTTTGCTATTCCTTTAAATTCACATGATTAGCTCAAAGCCCATGTCAGTGTTTGTTCAAGCAGTTTGGCGCCCCGTGTCGTCAAAATAGATTCGGGGTGGAACTGAAATCCACAGACTTTGTGTTCATCATGGCGCACCGCCATTACGGTATCACCACATGATGCTGAGACCGTCAACGTGGCAGGAACGTCCATCGCCGTAAGGGAATGATAACGAGCGACCGGCAAAGGATTTGGCAGGCCGGAAAACATTCTTTTTCCATCATGGATAGCCGGCGTCGCTCTGCCATGCAGGATCTCTTGGGCGGCAGCGATTTTTCCTCCATAAGATTCAACAATCGCCTGATGCCCAAGACAGATGCCGATGATAGGCATCTGGCCTGTGACTTGTTTGATCAATGCAGGCATACAGCCAGCCTCTGAGGGTTTTCCCGGACCAGGGGATAACATTACAAGCGGTGATTCCATTTCGCTCAGCTTGGCAATAATGATGTTTACCGGCACGGTATTACGGTAAATAACGACATGGTGGCCATGAGTGCGTAACTGATCCACGAGGTTATAAGTGAAAGAATCGATGTTATCGAGCAGGAGAATATTAGCCATTAGAATGTCACCTCCACATGGTGGGCTTGGACTATCGCGTGAATAACGGCTCTGGCTTTGCTGTGAGTTTCATCAACTTCTGACTGGGGAACGGAGTCCAAGACCACACCAGCACCGACCTGAACTGTCGCTTGACCGTTTTCCACATAAGCAGAACGGATCACAATGCAGGTATCAAAATCTCCCTTGCCAGTGAAGTAGCCGACGGCTCCGCCGTAGCTGCCACGCCGTTCGCCTTCATATTCTGCGATAAGCTGCATCGCCCGAACTTTAGGTGCCCCTGTCAGCGTGCCCATATTCATGCAGGCTTGATAGGCGTGAAAAATATCCAAGTCATGGCGAAGTGTACCGATAACACGGGAAACCAGATGCATAACAAATGAATAGCGATCGACTTTGGTTAAATCGGCAACATATCGACTGCCCGGTTCACAGATACGCGCCAAATCGTTGCGGGCCAGATCAACCAGCATCACGTGTTCAGACATTTCCTTGGCATCTGTTCGCATTTCCAACTCAATTCGGCTATCGAGATCGGCGTCCAATTCCCCATTGTCATTTCGCCCGCGCGGTCGAGTCCCGGCTATCGGATAGATTTCAATCTGGCGGTTACTGGCATCGTATTTAAGCGCGCTTTCCGGTGAAGCACCAAACAGACAAAAATCCTGGTCTTGCATAAAAAACATATAAGGGCTTGGATTTTGTTGCTTCAAAGCATGGTAAGCGTTCAGTGGTGAAGGGCATGGCAAGGTGAAGCGACGTGATGGCACCACCTGAAAAATATCGCCTTGACGGATAGATTGCTGTAGTTTCCGCACGATATTGGCGTATTGCTCATCACTTTGATTGTAATCAATTATGACGTCGGGCAATGTGGCCGATGAGAGTGGCGGAAGGGGGTCTGAAATAGCTGAGGCTAAGGTGGCTAAACGTTCCTTAAGGCGTTCTCTTTCTGAATCGGCTGTGCCAAATAATGTCGTTTGCAGACGTGAATGTTCGTTCCGATGGTCGATCACCAATAGCGTTTCGGCGAGATAAAAACAGAAATCGGGGCAGCTTTGGTGATTTTTTACGGTGGGTAATTGTTCAAATCCGGCGACTAAATCATAAGCAAACAGTCCACCTACAAAAATGGCATCGGGTGATGTCGAGAAGGATGCCAATGCTGCCAGAGCACGCAAGGCGTCAAAAATGGAATCAGATTTTAGCCGACTGTCTTCGTCCAGATTATGCTCAACAGCAGGAAATTGTGCTCGCATAACTTGCGATTCTTCAACTAATTGGGCTTTGCCTGAAAGTAATTTAGCGAGCATAGGGATCAGGTTCTGGCCATTTTCGGTGAGCGCTTCAAAAGTCACTTGACGCCCGTTGGCGGTAATACGCATGGCACTATCAATGACCAGGATGCTTTTGATATTATTTTTACTGCGAATTTCAGCCGACTCCAGCAATAACGTAGCTGGACGATCACTGCAAAGTTGGTGAAAAAGTAGTGTTGGATCTGTCAGATAGCGAGTATTTATCTGATTTATAGTGATATTGAATTCTTTGTCAGTCATCTTCATAATCCCGTTTTTAATTTTATCCGCAAACTTTACGTTATGAAAAACCGTTATAAAAAAACCCGCCTCTTTGGGCGGGTTTTGGCACTTGCGTATCTGCATTTATGTGCGTGAGCCAACCGCCCGGAATGGGAAGTTGTGCCACCAACGACTGACTTGTAGAGTTTGCATAAATACGCGCATTTTTGAGTGCCCTGCCTGTTCAATGTTTTTTTGATGAAAGATGAAGGGTGTTTTAGTTAACCCCTTGTACTAGTAAACTGGATCGATATTCACTTGTCAATGATTTTTTATGTCTTATGTCTGTAGCAATGAAATAAGGTGAGGGTTATTATCGCCACTTTGTGCTTAAGACAGGTAAAAAACAATGACTACTGAAGCCGCCAGTGAAATGACAAAACGCTATGATTTGCATAGCCATACGACAGCTTCAGATGGCGTTTTATCACCTGAGCAACTCGTGGATAGAGCTATTGCTATGGGCGTTGATGTGTTAGCAATCACCGACCATGATACGACGGCAGGTATTCCACCTGCCTTAAACCACATTCAGCAAAATAATTTGCCGTTGACGTTGGTATCCGGCGTTGAAATTTCGACATTATGGCAAAATCTGGAAATTCATATCGTTGGTTTAGATATTGATATCAATGCTATCTCCTTAAGAAAGCTTTTGGCTAATCAGGTTGATTTAAGAAAACAGCGTGGCATTGAAATTGGGCGTCGATTAGCCAAAGCAGGGATACCTGACGCTTGGGAAGGGGCATCTCAATTAGCTAATGGTGGGCAAGTCACTCGCGGCCATTTTGCCCGTTATCTGATAGAAGCCGGCATTGAACCCACGATCCAGAAAGTGTTCAAAAAATATCTGGCAAAGGGAAAAATCGGTTATGTCCCACCGCAATGGTGTACAATTGAGCAGGCGATTGAAACCATTCACCAAGCAGGAGGGCAGGCTGTCATTGCTCATCCGGGCAGATATGATTTGTCTATGAAATGGCTGAAACGATTAACAGCCTGGTTTAAACAACATGGCGGTGATGCAATGGAAGTTGCACAGTGCCAGCAAGCCCCTAATGAAAGGCAGCAACTTGGTCAATTGGCAAGAGAATATGGATTGAGGGTATCATTAGGATCGGATTTTCACCAACCTTGTTCATGGATAGAACTTGGACGCAATTTGTGGTTACCCGGTGATGTTGTACCGATATGGCACGATTGGTCACGGATTGGACTGCATAGAAGTGTAGAGGTTATGTTATGAGTCAGTTTTTTTATATCCACCCTGACAATCCACAAGCTCGCCTTATCGACCAGAGTGTGGAGGTACTGAAAAAGGGCGGAACTGTCATCTATCCTACGGATTCAGGTTATGCCATCGGTTGTTGCCTTGAAAATAAAGAGGCTATGACCCGTATATGCCGTATTCGCCAATTGGAAGGGCGCCACAATTTTACATTGATGTGCCGTGATTTGTCTGAAATTGCCACTTATGCCCATGTGGATAATCAGGCGTTCAGGTTGATTAAAAATAATACGCCGGGCAATTACACCTTTATTTTACAGGCGACAAAAGAAGTTCCGCGTCGCTTAATGAATGAAAAACGCAAAACCATCGGCCTGCGTGTTCCTTCCAATCCTATCGCGTTGGCACTATTGGAAAAGATGAGTGAACCACTGATGTCATGTAGCTTGATTCTACCCGGCAATGATTTTGCGGAGTCTGATCCTGAAGAGATTAAGGATACCTTGGGTAAACAAGTTGATTTAATTATTCACGGTGGTTATCTTGGGCAGCAACCGACGACGGTAGTGGATTTAACCGGGGATTCACCCGTCATTCTTCGCGAAGGCGAAGGGGATGTAACCCCGTTTTTATAAAGCATACGATTTAATTTTTATTTAATATCACGACGCCTGTGAAGGCGACAGTAGAGGTTGCTCAATGAGCGATAAAACAGAAAAGTTACAAAAAGTTCTCGCGCGTTCTGGTCATGGTTCCCGTCGCGAAATCGAAGGGTATATCCAACAAGGACGTATTAGCGTTGATGGTAAGATCGCAACGTTGGGTGATCGAATCGAAGTTAAGCCCTCAATTAAAGTTCGTCTGGATGGGCGAGTCTTAAATATCAAGGAACCACAGAAAACCGTTTGCCGTGTTTTGGCTTATTACAAACCGGAAGGTGAATTGTGTACCCGCCACGATCCTGAAGGTCGTCCGACGGTGTTTGATCGTCTGCCCAAAATGCAAGGCGCACGCTGGGTTGCGGTAGGGCGTTTGGATATCAATACCAGCGGGTTGTTACTGTTTACGACCGATGGGGAATTGGCTAACCGTTTGATGCACCCAAGCCAGGAAGTTGAACGTGAGTATGCTGTTCGTGTGTTTGGTGAAGTGGATAGTGCAAAACTTCGTCAATTAACGCAAGGTGTACAACTGGAAGATGGTCCGGCTTCATTTAAAACTATCGCGTTTAAAGGTGGGGAAGGTATCAACCAATGGTACAACGTCACGTTGACAGAAGGTCGTAACCGCGAAGTCAGACGGTTATGGGAAGCGGTTGGTGTGCAGGTTAGCCGTCTGATCCGGGTGCGTTATGGCGATATTGATCTGCCGAAAGGTCTGCCGCGTGGTGGCTGGACTGAGTTGGGGTTGGAACAGACTAACTATTTACGTCAGTTGGTAGGTTTGGGTGAAGAGATGGTGACCAAGGTTGCTGTTGGACGCGATCAACGTCGCGTCAAGGCTAACCAGATCCGTCGTGCAGTAAAACGACATGCCCAGGTTGCATCCCGCCCGGCGGGGAAACGCCCTGCAAGCAGTTCTCGTCAGAATGCCGGGAAGAAGACGACAGCTAAAGGTCGTTAACACGCTTAAGCCGCTGTTTCAGTCTGTATCAGCATTGATGCTAATCAATATTGAAACAGCGGATTCATTTACCAATCAACGCCTTGCTTCAATAATGCGGGCATCGACTTTTCTCATTATTCGGCCGGCCCCGCTTTGCGGCCGGGTTGGGCATCAAAACTGATGCCGGAATCATTTCGGCTGTCATCTCCCATCACATAAAGATAGATTGGCATAATATCCGCGGGGGTCTTTAACTTAGCCGGGTTTTCATCAGGAAAGGCGCTGGCTCGCATATTGGTGCGTGTTCCACCCGGATTGATGCAGTTAATGCGCAGGGAAGTGTCCCGATATTCTTGTGCCAAAACCTGCATTAAGCCTTCTGTGGCAAATTTGGAAACCGCATAGACTCCCCAACCACTTCTGCCTTCGCGGCCGACACTGGAACTGGTAAATACCAAAGAGCCGCGGGTGGATTTCAATAATAGAGGGAGTAATGCCTGAGTCAGCATAAAAGTGGCATTGACATTCACTTGCATCACGTCATGCCAAAGCTGAACGGGTTGTTCTACGATTGGGGCAACAACGCCAAGCAGCCCGGCGTTGTGCAAAACACCATCCAGATGTGGATGACGCTGCGCCAGAGCATCAGCGAAAGTTTGGCACTCTTCTGCGGTGACTGTCAGCAGATCCATTGTATAAATATCAGCAGGTAAACCGCCCTCATTTTCAATTTGCTGCCTGACGGCTTCCAGTTTTGCGGTAGTACGTCCCAGCAAAATAACCTGTGCGCCGTAACGGGCATAAGTCAGTGCAGCTTCACGCCCAATGCCGTCGCCGGCACCGGTCACTAAAATAATTTTTTGTTGCAGCAGATTACTATTGGGTTGGTAATCAAACATCGGACAATTTTCCTGTATTGCTTGTGAATCTATAATTTGCCAGTTCAGGATGGCACATGCAGGTTATCATCAGAACAAAACTTAAAGTTCCCGTCAAATTTGCCCTCATTGGTAAAAAATCAGCAAAGGAGTCACTTTCTAATTGGAACAGGGTTAAGCAAACTGTTAGAGCAAGGCCCTGGGTTTTTAGTTAGAATGAAAAATATTGTTCATCATAAATTAATAAAGGTGGCTCTGTGGAATATTTATCTCTATACGGATTGTTCTTAGCCAAAGTGCTCACGGTGGTCTTGGCAATAGTCGTTTTGGCAGTCGTTTGTATCGGATTAGGTGTACGTAAAACCATGCAAAAAGGGGAATTGAAGCTGACTAATCTTGGTGAGTCATACAAGGAAAGGCAGCGTCAGATGCAGCAAGCGCGAATGAGCGAAACAGAACAAAAAATTTGGCAAAAGGCATTGAAAAAGCAGCAGAAAAATGATGCCAAACAGAAAAAAGCGGAAGCCAAAGCTGGGCAGAAAGCCTTACAGAAGCCGAATCTTTATGTTTTGGATTTTAAAGGCAGTATGGATGCTCATGAGGTGGAATCTCTTCGCGAAGAGATCAGTGCCGTACTCGCTGTGGCAGACAAAAACGATGAAGTTTTACTGCGCTTGGAAAGTCCTGGTGGCGTGGTTCATGGATATGGGCTGGCGGCATCTCAATTGACCCGTTTGCGGCAGAAAGGGATACGCTTGACGATTGCGGTGGATAAAGTCGCGGCAAGCGGGGGTTACATGATGGCTTGTGTGGCGGATCGTATTATTGCTGCACCGTTTGCGATTATTGGTTCCATTGGTGTTGTGGCGCAATTGCCAAATATTCATCGGTTGTTAAAGAAAAACGATATTGATGTGGAACTGCATACGGCTGGTGAGTACAAACGTACCTTGACTGTTCTGGGCGAAAATACTGAACAGGGACGCAAAAAATTTCAGGAAGATCTGAACGAAACGCATAAATTATTCAAATCATTTATCCATCAACATCGCCCAACTTTGGATGTGGAAAAAGTCGCTACGGGTGAATATTGGTACGGCACACAGGCAAAAGAAAGTGGGCTGATTGATGATTTAGGTGTCAGTGATGATTTTCTGATTGAAAAAATTGAACACTGTGAAGTTATTGGCGTTAGCTATTCTCGCCGTAAACGTGTTATAGAGCGTTTTATGGGAGGCGCGATGGAGGGCGTTGACAAATTGTTTATGCGTTGGTGGCAAAGAGGAGAAAAACCTTTGCTGTAACGGAAAAATGAGTTATTGCAACCATCGCAGATAATATACGGATAACAGGTAATATGCGGGTAATTAATAGAGGCAATTTTATCATATCCTTTATTATTGCCCGCATATTTATTGATAATTTACCCATCAGGCCGGAGGGGATGTTTTTCAATCTACCAAATGATATTTTTCGGATAATATATGTGCTAAATGTTTAAACATATTAAACACAGCGGTGCTTTTTGCGGTAGGCAATCCGTTCCCATCCAGAAAAAACTCGCCTTGAAACACGAATACCCTACCTTTTTGTTCTACACTCTTTGCGTACATTCCCGGTATAAAATCTTCGTGCGCCTTAATGATTTCATTTGCTTTTTTCAGTAACTGATCTCGCTTAATAGGCATGGTTTCAGTTTTCATTTATCGTGCTCTTTCAAGAAATAAGTTGTTGCGCATCGTTTTTTATCAGGTAGAGTGTGGGCTTTTCGTCATGCAGATGGAAGATTTTGTTTACAACTGTTAAATCATACAATTGCATGGGCTGTGTAGGTATATAAAATACCCTAAATATTTCAAAGGGTTTTGCGCTTAAACAAAAGCACAAGATAAAAATTAGTTGATATCTTGCAAATCTATCGCAATATAAAAAGAGGTTTTATTTTATATATCGCAACATAACGCCGTGATTTTCGCCATCTGAAAAGAAGATAATTAGGTAAAGGTAACTATGGCTAAAGCTCTTGTTATAGTGGAGTCCCCGGCAAAAGCCAAAACAATCAATAAATATCTGGGGAATGACTACGTTGTAAAATCCAGTGTGGGTCATATCCGTGATTTGCCGACGAGTGGAACAGTGAGTCAAAAGAGTTCAAGCTCATCTACCGATAAGAATAAAAAGAAAGTCAAAAAAGATGAGAAAACGGCGCTGATAAACCGTATGGGTATCGATCCCTATCATGGTTGGGAAGCGAACTATCAAATTTTGCCCGGCAAAGAAAAAGTGGTTTCAGAGCTGAAAACGCTGGCTGAAAAAGCGCATCACATCTACCTTGCAACGGATCTTGACCGTGAAGGAGAGGCGATTGCATGGCACCTGCGGGAAGTGATTGGTGGCGATGATTCCCGTTTCAGCCGGGTGGTATTCAATGAAATTACCAAAAATGCCATCACACAAGCTTTTGATAATCCCGGTGAATTAAATATAGACCGTGTGAATGCTCAACAAGCGCGCCGTTTTATGGATCGCGTGGTGGGTTATATGGTTTCACCGCTACTGTGGAAAAAAGTGGCCAGAGGGTTATCCGCAGGGCGGGTTCAATCTGTCGCTGTTCGTCTTGTGGTTGAACGGGAACGTGAAATCAAGGCATTTGTGCCGGAGGAATATTGGCAACTGCATGCGGATTTAATGGCTAAGGGTGAGATTGCTCTCCATATGGAAGTCACCCATCAGAAGGGAAAACCATTTAAGCCCGTCAATGCGCAGCAAACACAATCAGCACTCTCTCTGCTTGAAAAAGCGAGATACAACGTGATTGAGCGTGAAGATCGCCCGACATCCAGTAAACCAAGTGCGCCGTTTATTACCTCAACCTTACAGCAAGCCGCCAGTACACGGCTTGGGTTTGGGGTCAAAAAAACCATGATGATGGCGCAACGTCTATATGAAGCCGGGCATATCACTTATATGCGTACTGACTCAACGAACTTAAGTCAGGATGCGTTGGAAATGGTACGCGGTTATATCAGCAACCATTTTGGTGACAACTACTTGCCGAAAAGTGCTAATGTGTACAGCAGTAAGGAAAATTCTCAGGAAGCCCATGAGGCGATCCGGCCTTCTGATGTCGATGTCATGGCAGAAGCGTTGAAAGACATGGAAGCTGATGCACAAAAATTGTATCAGCTTATCTGGCGTCAATTTATCGCTTGTCAGATGACACCTGCGAAATATGATTCCACAACACTGACCGTTCAAGCCGGTGATTTTGAATTACGTGCCAAAGGCCGTACTCTGCGTTTTGATGGTTGGACAAAAGTGATGCCGGCTTTGCGCAAAGGGGATGAAGACCATACGTTGCCGGCCATTGAAGTGGGAACTGAGCTTGATTTGCAACAGTTGCTACCAAGCCAGCATTTTACCAAACCACCCGCGCGTTTCAGTGAAGCCTCCTTGGTCAGAGAGTTGGAAAAACGTGGGATTGGCCGTCCATCGACTTATGCATCAATTATCTCAACTATTCAGGAGCGGGGTTATGTTCGCGTTGAAAACCGTCGGTTCTATGCAGAGAAAATGGGCGAAATCGTCAATGATCGTTTGGAAGAAAATTTCAATGAATTAATGAGTTATAATTTCACGGCAAGAATGGAAGATCAGCTCGATCATGTCGCCAATAATGAGGCGAATTGGAAAGGGGTCTTGGACGAGTTTTTCTCCAATTTCAGCGAACAGCTCGATGTTGCTAGTAAAGAGCCAGATGAAGGCGGAATGCGCCCGAATCCGATGGTGATTACATCGATTGAATGTCCGACTTGTCGCCGTCCAATGGGCATTCGTACTGCAACAACAGGCGTATTTCTGGGTTGCTCTGGTTACGCGTTGTCACCTAAAGAGCGATGCAAGCAGACTATTAACCTTATCCCAGAAAATGAAATTCTGAATATTCTGGAAGGAGATGACGCTGAAACCAATGCCTTACGCGCTCGTCCTCGTTGTAAAAAGTGTGGTACAGCGATGGACAGTTATTTGATTGATAACCAGCGTAAATTGCATGTATGCGGTAATAACCCAGCGTGTGATGGTTATGAAGTTGAAGAAGGTGAATTCCGTATCAAGGGCTATGATGGTCCGATAGTTGAGTGTGATAAGTGTGGTTCAGAAATGCACCTGAAAATGGGGCGTTTTGGTAAATACATGGGCTGTACAAACGAAGAGTGCAAGAATACCCGTAAGATTTTGCGGAGTGGAGAAGTAGCGCCACCGAAAGAAGATCCGGTTCCGTTACCTGAACTGGCCTGTGAAAAATCGGACGCCTATTTTGTTTTGCGTGATGGTGCAGCAGGGGTATTTTTAGCGGCCAACACTTTCCCTAAGTCTCGCGAAACGCGTGCACCACTGGTTGAAGAGCTTGTTCGGTTTAAAGAACGCTTACCGGAAAAATTGCGTTACTTGGCGGAAGCACCTGTTGCTGATCCTGAAGGAAATAAAACCGTTGTCCGTTTTAGCCGAAAAACTAAACAGCAATATGTTTCTTCGGAGAAAAATGGCAAATCTACCGGATGGATCGCATTTTTTGTTGAAGGGGCTTGGGTTGTGAAAGAAAAGTAATCGATCTGATGATGAATTTGTGTATTATATCTTCACTTATTGGGTATAATTCATAGAAATATATTTAGAGAGATATTTCTTTTTTTGTGAGAAATGTAACTTTTCTTTCTAAAAAGTCAGTCCTGAGGGCTGGCTTTTTTTGTATTTTAATAAAAGTAACACACAATATATCTGCAACAGGCGCTTGATAATAGTTACTCAACCTAATTATTTGTTATATAAATATATAGCAAGTGTTATAGTGGTTATATACTGACAAATATATATTCTATATAGTTATAAGCGGGTAACCATTAGCAATATAGAAATTAATTAAACTACAAAACATTCATACATTTGATTATTAGGGACAGTGCTGATATGAAACTACAGCAATTGCGTTATATTGTAGAGGTGGTTAATCACAATCTAAATGTATCTTCTACAGCAGAAGGGTTGTATACCTCTCAACCGGGGATCAGCAAACAGGTTAGGATGCTCGAAGATGAATTGGGGATTCAGATATTTGCTCGCAGTGGTAAACATTTGACGCACGTGACTCCGGCTGGTGAAGAAATTGTCCGTATTTCACGTGAGGTTTTGTCAAAAATTGATTCAATTCGTTCTGTTGCCAGTGAACACACCTATCCCGATCGGGGTTCTTTATATATAGCGACTACCCATACGCAAGCAAGATATGCTTTACCTCCTATTATTAAGGGGTTTATTGCACGTTATCCCAATGTATCACTGCACATGCACCAAGGGTCTCCAACTCAAATTGCAGAAGAGGTATGCAAAGGAAATAGCGATTTTGCGATAGCAACGGAAGCGCTTCACCTTTATAGCGATCTGATTATGTTGCCTTGTTATCATTGGAATCGTTCTGTTGTAGTGACAAAAGATCATCCACTTGCGAATAGACAGAACGTGACGATTGAAGAATTGGCAGAATATCCGATTGTCACCTATACCTTTGGTTTTACTGGACGCTCTGAGTTGGATGTGGCTTTTGATCGGGCGGGTTTGAAACCTAAAATTGTCTTCACCGCAACAGATGCGGATGTGATTAAGACTTATGTGCGGTTGGGACTAGGGGTTGGTGTGATTGCCAGTATGGCTGTAGAACCTGTGCAGGACAGCGATCTCGTGCGTATTGATATGCGTGATAAATTTGGTTACAGCACAACCAAGATTGGCTTTCGACGCAGTAGTTTCCTGCGTAGCTATATGTATGATTTTATTTGGCGATTTGCTCCGCATTTGACGCGTGATGTTGTGGATAAAGCCATTGCATTGCGCTCCAATGAAGAAATCGAAGAAATGTTCAAAGATATTGATTTACCGATAGTATAAAAAATAGTTTAAAGAATGGATTAAACATGAAACCCCCTCCTTAAAGAATAAGGAGGGGGTTTCTTTTTATCTTCATCTTTGTCCCGCTTCCATAGAGTCACTTTCCTGTGCCTATATTGTGTATTTTCATATAGTTAGCTAATTTTTTATCGTCAGCCCTGTTACTTTCGCTCAAAGCTGTATAAACGCCACGTTGATCAGCAAGGCTTCTAAAGCCAGTTTAGTTTCATCACCGCTTAAAATTTTTGTGACACCGTAACAATGAACAGCCGTGTAATCCCAAGTAGGTATGGCATTTTCAGATTCGTACCAGATAGGGAGATATATAATTAAATACAAACGGAATATGTGTACCCGTCAAAGAAGAGGAGATTTATGCTTCTTTTGGAAGCACCGTCTTAAATTCACCATTGAAAAAACTATCTGAATCTTCTATTGACGTTTTTTGGTTTTTAAGCATGAAATTATCGAAAGCTGTTTTGACATCTTGATCTTCTAACGCCTGATAATGAAATAAGGAAACACAAGAGGAGTAAGTGAATCCAACATTAATATTTTCATTAGAGGCGCAGTTCGACGTCACTTCTGAGTTGGTTCTGTCAAAATCTATTTTATACAGTTTCATTTTAGGAACATACATAACGTGATCTTCAATGCCAACCGCTTCAATAACACTGGCCAAGGTGAGAGTGGAATAATGATTACCATTTCGCTTCAATCCCAGTCTGATAGCATCACCTTGTTTTTGCAGGAAATCGGAAAAATTTTTCAAGCTGGGGGAGTTTGCATTTAAAATAATATCCATGATGAGTTGGAGTAAATTTGTTGCAATCGAAACACCTTTCATTTCATGCTGATAAGTTTGACTTTCGATATTCATAACGCTCATCAGTGGCAGTTTTGCCATGATATCTCCCCAAAATTGAATGTCAGTCTTATATTCTTGGCCGTGAATATGGGTATATTGGCTGATGTAGCCAGCCGCTATTGAAGAAAGCGCTATCTGTATTTTTTTAATTTCATTCATTTTCTGTATTACAGAGGCTTTGTCGACAATATTTGAGGTAATAATAAATTGAACAAGACCGTCAGTATCGCTAAGTCGATAGTCCGACAAAGAAAATTTAGGGTTAATCCCCGTCGAAAAGAACTGATCTGCTTGCTGTATGTGGCTTACGTAATGTTGGTACTCTCTATTTTTTTCTGTATCCATAACTTAATCTCTCCAATCTCTAATAAACTCATTAAATATTCTGAATATGCCTTCATTTTTTAAGTCGTAATTTACAATCTATTTAGCCAGAAATGCGTAGAAAATATAGAGTCGATGCGATCAAACTCTTATGACTTGAATAAAACATATCTACTTTAGCGATGTCATCATTAAAATTTATCAATAAATAAGAATTTACAACTAGTTAACAAAATGTGTGGTTACGGAATAACAAATATTTACTTATATGTTATGTTTAATGATGTAGTTAACCATAAATAATAAGAAAGGAGGAGTTATGTCGTTTAAATTGAAAACGGACTGTGCTTCAACACTCTTGATTGGAAGCAAAACGAGTGAAAATAGATCTATTGATAGTAAAACCTCTGACAGTAAAACCTATCACTATTACAGCTTACCATTGTTATCTGAACAATTGGGCGATATAGCCCGTTTACCAAAATCCCTGAAAGTTTTGCTTGAAAATCTTCTGCGCAATATCGATGGTGAATCTGTTGTGGAAGATGATTTGAAGGCGCTGGTGGCATGGCAAAAAACCGGTCATGCAGACCGGGAAATTGCCTATCGTCCCGCCCGCGTACTTATGCAGGATTTTACCGGCGTACCGGCGGTCGTGGATCTTGCGGCGATGCGGGAAGCGGTGTTGAAACTCGGTGGCAATGTTGAACAGGTTAATCCGTTATCCCCGGTTGATTTGGTGATTGATCACTCGGTCATGGTGGATAAATTTGGCACTGAGCAGGCATTTTCAGAAAACGTTCAGATAGAAATGGCACGTAACTATGAACGTTATCTGTTCTTGCGTTGGGGGCAGCAGGCTTTTAATCGGTTCCGCGTTGTCCCTCCGGGAACGGGGATCTGCCATCAGGTTAACCTTGAATATCTGGGGAAAGCCGTCTGGTATGAAAATCAGGAGGGTAAAAATTTTGCCTATCCCGATACGCTGGTCGGAACGGATTCTCACACCACCATGATTAATGGATTGGGCGTTTTGGGTTGGGGCGTTGGGGGCATTGAGGCCGAGGCAGCCATGCTGGGGCAACCCGTTTCCATGCTGATCCCCGATGTTGTTGGCTTTAAACTGACCGGAAAATTGCCAGAAGGGATCACGGCAACCGACCTTGTGCTGACGGTGACACAGATGCTGCGCCAGCACGGTGTTGTGGGCAAATTTGTTGAATTTTATGGGGATGGATTATCTGATTTGCCGCTGGCAGACAGGGCAACCATTGCCAATATGTCTCCTGAATATGGGGCAACTTGCGGTTTCTTCCCGGTTGATGACATTACATTAGATTATATGCGCTTAACCGGACGCGATGAAGAAGAAATCGCTTTGGTTGAAGCCTATTGCAAAACTCAGGGCTTATGGCGTAATGCGGGTGATGAGCCTGTTTTTACGAGTACCCTTGCGTTGGATATGTCGACGGTTGAAGCCAGTTTGGCTGGGCCGAAACGTCCTCAAGACAGAGTCGCCTTGGGGAATGTGCCCCAGGCTTTTCAGTCCGCTATCGAGCTGGATATCCATAAATCGCAAAAACCGTTATCAGCGGTATCGGTGACCTTAGATAACCAAACTTTTTCATTGCAAGAAGGGGCTGTGGTGATTGCCGCCATTACTTCTTGTACCAATACCTCTAATCCCAGCGTATTGATGACGGCGGGTTTACTTGCCAAAAAAGCGATTGAGAAAGGCTTGCAGCGTCAACCGTGGGTTAAAACTTCACTGGCTCCTGGTTCGAAAGTTGTAACAAGTTATCTGGAACTGGCCGGTTTCATGCCCTATCTGGAACAACTGGGTTTTAATCTGGTGGGGTATGGCTGTACTACCTGTATTGGTAATTCCGGGCCATTACCTGATCCGATTGAAGCCGCAATCAAACAATCTGATCTCACCGTTGGGGCGGTACTTTCCGGTAACCGAAATTTTGAGGGACGTATTCATCCATTGGTGAAAACAAACTGGTTAGCATCACCACCGCTGGTAGTGGCCTATGCGCTTTCCGGCAGTATGAAAAAGGATCTGACGCGAGAGCCTGTCGGGAAAGATCAACAAGGCAATGAGGTTTATTTGAAGGATATCTGGCCGAATAGTACCGAAGTTGCAGAAGCGATTGGCAAAGTCAGAACTGAAATGTTCCATAAAGAATATAATTCTGTGTTTGATGGTGACGAAAGTTGGCAATCTCTGAGTGTCGAAAGTTCTGCGACTTATCCTTGGCAGCCGGATTCCACTTATATACGGCATCCCCCTTTTTTCAGTGATATGACGGCTGAACCTAAACCCGTTACCGATATTCATCAGGCTCACATTTTGGCGATCTTAGGCGATTCAGTTACGACGGATCACATTTCCCCGGCGGGAAATATCAAGGCTGACAGTCCTGCCGGGCGTTACTTGCAAGAGCATGGTGTTGCACCAAAAGATTTTAACTCTTATGGCTCAAGGCGTGGTAATCATGAGGTGATGATGCGGGGAACGTTTGCCAATATTCGTATTCGCAATGAGATGGTATCAGGGGTTGAAGGAGGAGTTACCCGTCATATTCCTTCACAATCTCAACTCGCCATTTATGATGCTGCCATGCGTTATCAAGAGGAAAAAATACCCTTAGCTGTTATTGCGGGTAAAGAATATGGTTCAGGATCAAGCCGTGACTGGGCTGCAAAAGGGACAAGATTACTGGGGGTTAGAGTGGTGATTGCAGAATCTTTTGAACGTATTCACCGTTCTAACTTGATTGGTATGGGGGTTTTGCCATTGGAGTTTCCCCAAGGTGTTAGCCGCAAGACATTAAACCTGACGGGAGAAGAGAGAGTTGATATTACAGGATTAGCGCATATTCAGCCGGGGCAGACTATTGCGGTGAAAATGACCTATGCCAATGGACAGGAGATTGTGATTAATACTCGTTGCCGCATTGATACCGGAACAGAACTGGCTTATTTCTATAATGATGGCATTTTACATTATGTTATTCGTAATATGCTGAAATAACAAAAAACTGAAATAGGTATCAATCAGAAAAAATAAAAACTGCGCCCACACCAGCGCAGTTTTTTGCAGATTTGACAAAAAGTCATGAGAGAGCTTTTAGCTTGACTTGGGCAGCAGGTGACCCATTCGGCTGGCTTTGGTATCCAAATAGTGAGTATTTTGGGGATTGCGCCCCACAATCAGCGGGACACGCTCGACGATATTGATACCCGCTTCTACCATGATTTCAACTTTTTTAGGGTTGTTGGTAAGAAGGCGAACGGCATTAATATTCAATAACTTATACATGTCTGAACACAGGGTGAAATCCCTTTCATCAGCAGCGAAACCTAATTGGTGATTGGCCTCAACGGTATCAATACCTTGATCCTGCAAAGCATAGGCACGGATTTTATTCAGCAAGCCAATATTGCGGCCTTCTTGGCGGTGATAAAGCAAAATACCACGGCCTTCCTGACTAATTTGCGCAAGTGCGGCTTCTAATTGAAAACCACAGTCGCATCTTAGGCTGAATAAAGCATCTCCAGTAAGGCATTCTGAGTGAATACGCGATAATACAGGTTTATCGCCAGAAATGTCGCCGAAAACAAGCGCAACATGATCGCGGCCTGTTTTGATTTCTTCAAATCCAATCATTAAAAACTCGCCCCAAGGCGTAGGTAATTTAGCTTCAGCTACTCGTTTTAGCTGTATTTTTGTATTCATATATTGATTTGACTCGTTATAAATATTGCGTACTCAGAACAATACCGGTTGAGAAATCAGCTAAAACTACGCAAAAAAATTTCTCTGATGACAACGCATGCACGCCGACGCATTGTAACAGAAATTATTAGTATGCATGAATATAAAGCGTCAGGTTCTTTAATGGGAAATATATTAACATGCTAAACTATAGGCAGATTTTTGCGGATGTACTTATCACAAAAAGAGAGAAATAGAGGAAAATCTGTGTTTGTGGCAATAAATTGCTTCCTCTACGTAGACGTGCGTAGACGAGAAATGCTAATTTAGCACGCCACTATGTCTGTTATTTGGCATAACCAATCAGCAACGATAGATAACAGGAAAAAATGTGAAATATTTTCTGATTTTATTACTGGCCCTGGTTGTTTTTGTTATCTCAGTGACACTGGGAGCAAATAATAATCAGATTGTGACGTTTAATTATTTGATTGCCAAAGGTGATTATTCTGTATCCACATTGCTGGCGGCGCTGTTTGCTGTTGGTTTTATCCTCGGTTGGGGAGTTTGTGGGGCTTTTTACCTGCGCACTTGTGTTGCTTTGCGACAGGCGAAACGCAAAATCAAGCGCCTTGAAACTCAAGTGGGGAAGTCCTCTGAATTATCCACAAAGGCCGTATCTACCGTAGCATTAACCAAGGAATAATTCTCCATGTTAGAGCTGTTGTTTCTGTTGCTTCCCATTGCTGCGGCTTATGGCTGGTATATGGGGCGCAGAAGTGCTCAACAAGACAAACAGCAATCGGCTGATCGCCTCTCACGTGAATATGTTGATGGTGTTAACTTTTTGCTCTCTAATCAGCAGGATAAGGCAGTAGATTTATTTCTTGATATGCTGAAAGAGGACAGTTCTGCATTTGAGGCCCACCTGACACTGGGAAATCTATTCCGTTCCCGTGGTGAAGTTGAAAGAGCCATCCGTATTCACCAGTCCCTGATGGAAAGTGCTTCCCTGACATTTGAACAACGTTTGCTTGCGATCCAGCAGCTTGGGCAAGATTATATGGCTGCCGGAGTCTATGACCGCGCTGAAAATATGTTCGTTCAATTGGTTGACGAAACGGATTTCCGTGAAAATGCTTTTAACTCCTTGCTAACTATCTATCAGTCAACCAGTGACTGGAATAAAGCCATTGAGATCGCTGAAAAACTCGTAAAACTGGGTAAACACCATTTTCGGGAAGAGATCGCCCATTTCTATTGTGAGTTGGCCCTGCAATGTATGGGGAGTGACGATTTTACGGATGCGATCGGCTATCTGAATAAAGCGTCTCAGGCAGACAAAAATTGTGCCCGTACTTCTATCATGCTTGGCCGTATTTATATGGCCCAGGGGGAATATCGTAAAGCCACCCATGCATTGAAACGGATCCTCGATCAAGATAAACAACTGATCAGTGAATCTTTGTCAATGTTGCAAGAGTGTTACCAATATCTCTCCCAACCGGATGAGTGGCAATCTTTTGTCCAGCGCTGTGTAGAAGAACAAAGTGGTGCGATTGCTGAACTTTATATGGCGGATATCCTTGAGAAAAAAGAAGGGCGTGATGTCGCCCAAATTTACATTAACCGTCAGTTGGAACGCCATCCAACAATGAGGCTATTTTATCGTCTGATGGATTATCATCTGGCGGAGGCAGAAGAAGGGCGGGCGAAAGAAAGCCTGATCCTTTTGCGTAATATGGTCGGTGAGCAAATCCGCACAAAACCTGATTATCGATGCCACAAATGTGGCTTCACTTCCCGCTCATTATATTGGCATTGTCCTTCATGTCGTTCTTGGGATTCGATTAAACCGATCCGAGGATTGGATGGTCAGTGACACTGTCACTATTATGTTGCATGTTGCTATTTTAGTAAATCAAAGGGCCTAGAAATGACTTCCCACACAGTACAAACTTTAAATAAACAGATTAACTCGCCTGTTATTGTTGCACTGGATTATGACAATCAGGATGCCGCGCTGGCATTTGTCGATAAAATCGATCCACAATCCTGTCGTCTGAAAGTGGGCAAAGAAATGTTTACCCTGTATGGCCCGCAATTTGTTCAGGCGCTGCATCAGCGTGGTTTTGATGTGTTTTTGGATCTTAAGTTTCACGATATTCCCAATACAACGGCAAGAGCCGTTGCGGCTGCGGCTGAACTGAGCGTATGGATGGTGAATGTTCATGCGAGTGGTGGGGCGAGGATGATGACAGCCGCGAAAGAAGCCTTGTTGCCTTACGGTAATGATGCACCTCTGTTGATTGCTGTTACTGTGCTGACCAGTATGGAACAATCTGATCTGTTGGACGCAGGCATTAATGTCACTCCAGCGCAGCAGGCGGAACGCTTGGCACTATTGACTAAACAGTGTGGCTTGGATGGTGTCGTCTGTTCCGCCCATGAAGCGCAGCAATTGAAAACAGTATGTGGTCAGGCCTTCCAACTTGTTACGCCGGGTATTCGCCCTGAAGGTACAGAAGCGGGCGATCAGCGTCGGATTATGACACCACCTCAGGCGGTTCAGGCTGGGGTGGATTATATGGTGATCGGGCGTCCCATTACCCGTGCAGAAAATCCGGCATTGACCTTAGCGCAGATTAATCAATCGATTGGAGTCATTCATGGATAATAACTCTCGCTTGGTTTATTCAACGGAGGGTGGCCGCATTCAGGAAGAAAAAATAAAACCTTCTCGCCCGAAAGGTGATGGGATTGTGCGTATTCAGCGCCAAACCAGTGGCCGTAAAGGGAAAGGCGTTTGTGTGATCACGGGCATTGATGCCGATGACCAAACGTTGGCTAAGTTGGCCGCCGAATTAAAGAAAAAATGCGGTTGTGGCGGTTCTGTCAGAGAAGGTGAAATTGAAATCCAAGGTGATAAGCGTGATTTGCTGAAACAATTGCTGGAAGCAAAAGGGATGAAAGTCAAATTAGCTGGGGGCTAAATCCATTTGTGATAAGCAAGCTATGCAGTTTATTGGCTGTATAGCTTGTTAGTTAGACTAAAAATTCTGCGTCATAATACGTGTGGCGGTGGCTAATACATCAGGGCGGGCATGGGCTTGTTTATCATCTGGCTGAGTGAAATAAGTCACCAAAACCAATGGTGCACGTTTGGGCACTGGCCAAATGACCGCAATATCATTTGTTGTACCGTAATCGCAGCGGCCTGTTTTATCTCCAACAATCCAATCCTTGGGCACTCCCGCACGAATGCTGGTGCTACCGGTTGTATTTCCTTTTAACCACGCAACCAATTGTTCACGTTGCGTTGTCGCTAAGGCATTTCCCAACGCTAAATGAGATAAACTGTTTGCCATGGCTTGCGGGGTGGAGGTATCGCGTTCATCACCTGGCACGACGGTATTTAATTCAGGTTCTTGGCGATCAAGGCGAAAATCATGGTCACCGATAGTGCGGGCAAATGCTGTGACACCATCTGGGCCATTCAATTGATTAAGAAGCAAATTCATCGCGGTATTATCACTATATTGTAGTGTTGCCGCGCTCAATTCTGCCAATGTCATGCCCTCTTTGAGATGTTTTTCCGTAATCGGGCTGTATTCAACAAGATCTGATGGTTGATAGTGAATTCGCTGGTGCAATAAGTGAGCATCGGTTTCGCTTTGTTTCAGAATCGCGGATACCGCCATCAACTTACTGGTGCTGCATAGGGGAAAACGCTCATTTGCGCGGTAAGAGAGGGTGGAATGATCAGATGTGTCTATCAATACTGCCCCAAGCCGGCCGTTAGCATTCTTCTCCAACATGGCAAGCTGGTGCATGATCTCATTTGCCTTTTTTGACGGCGATATTTCATTCTGGTGAACAATTTGATTTGTATGCACAGTTGCACTGGCTGGGAGAGTGAATAATACACTCAGTAAGGAAGCAAGGGCGGTTGCGAAACCAATCCAGTTCATATGGGAGTCCTTATAAAACTGCCGCCATAAATGGCGGCAGTTTTATAGAAATGACTTGTGGAATTAGCCTATACAGGACGTGCCACAATATTGCGGGTTTCCATTCTGACATCTTCAATGCGGACGTTGATGATGTCATTCAAACGGTGAACCGTTTCGCATTTAATTAAGACGGAACCGGTTTCCTGACTGCATTGAATTTCATCACGAACGGCATGCAGGAAGGGGCCGGGAACGAAAGCGATGGCACCGTTATCTACCAGCCGGACTCGCAGGCCACCACGGGTAATATCGATAATTTCTGCCGGGAATGTTTTATCTGTGCCGGCGTGAGGTTGCAAGAAACGGGCATAAAGCCAGTCGCCAACATCACGTTCTGCCATGCGGTTAGCCCGGCGGCGGTCTGTCAATTGCAGGCAGAGATCTTCGGTGGGTTTATCTGCTTCAGCTTGCTGGATAATTGCCTTCAACAAACGGTGGTTGATGATATCGCTGTATTTACGGATAGGGGATGTCCAGGTCGCGTAAGCATCAAATCCCAGACCAAAGTGTGGGCCGGGTTCTGTTTTGATTTCAGCAAAAGTTTGGAAACGGCGGATACGGCTATCGAGGAATTGGGTCGGTTGTTTATCCAGCTCACGGCGCAATTCACAGAACCCTTCCAGTTGCAGTAATGCTTGAGCCTCAGCTTCAATGCCATGCTCTTTAAGGACGTCAACGACTTGCTCAATCTGGGTCGGTTCAAAGCCAGTATGAACGTTATAAATACCAAAGCCCAATTTATCACGCAGAATTTTCGCGGCACATAAATTCGCGGTGATCATGGCTTCTTCAACAATACGGTTGGCTGAACGGCGTTGTTCTATAACGATATCAATAACATGGCCGCCTTCATCAAGGATAAACCGGTAATCCGGGCGCTCCTTGAAAACCAGCGCGTTTTGCAGACGCCAGTAATTGCGGCGTTCGCACATCTCTTTCAGCAGTGTGATTTGGGTGGTAACGGCGTCTGACTTTGGTTTCCAACCTTCCTGACCTTCTAACCAGTCTGAGACTTCGTCGTAAACCAGTTTAAATTTAGATTCAACCCATGCGGAGAAGAATTGAATATCATCGCCCAATTGACCATTTTCCAGAATAGAAACCTGGCAAACCAGAGCCGGACGGCGCATATTAGGACGCAAAGAACATAGATCATCAGAGAGCTCACGCGGGAGCATGGGAATATTGAAGCCCGGCAGATAATTGGTGAAACTGCGTTGATAGGCAATTTTGTCCAGTTCACTACCGGCCTTGATATAAGCGGTGGGATCGGCAATGGCAATAGAAAGTTTCAGGCTGCCATCATCGTTTTTGGTGATGTGCAGAGCATCATCCATATCCTCGGTGGTTGCACTGTCAATAGTGACAAAATCAAGCGCGGTCAGATCAACGCGTTCGGCGCTTTCGTCCAACAGGCAATCTGTCATTACAGGCGCTTCACGTTCTAGGCTGTGGCGAGTTAATGTTACCCACCACGGGGCGTAGTGGTCATCATCTTGCGTAATATAGCCAGTGATTTCAGCGTGAAAACCGCGATCGCCTTTCAGGGGATGCCGGCGCATTTCCGCCACGGCCCAATCGCCATGTTCAAACGTATGGTCAACGTGGTTTGCCGGACGACAAGGGATAAAGTCTTTTAATAATGGATGATCCGGAATAATCCATAGCCGATTGTCGTTTTCTTTCTTCTGAACTCTGCCGACAAAACGGGTCAGAAAAGGTTCAACCAGAGATTCAGGATCGGCAATTTCTTTTTCTTTGTCTATGTGGATCGCAGCGGTAATTCGATCACCGTGCATGACTTTTTTCATGTAGGGAGGTGGGATGAAATAACTTTTTTGACCGTCGACTTCTAAAAATCCAAAGCCTTTCTCAGTTCCTTTGACTAAACCTTCTACGCGCTGGGTCTGAGCGTGAAGTTGCTGTTTTAGCTGCGCAAGCAGCGGATTATTTTGAAACATAATATCTGGAGAATATGGAGTTATTATCGATAATTTTGGACAACAGTTTTACGCGAATCGGAAGTGTGGAGCAAGTAACATCTTATCAAAACAGGAAAAATTGTGGTGTAAGCCAAAAAAATGCGATGTTCTACGAAGAAAACAGGCAATATGAATTAACAGTGAGTTTTAGTTACAACATACTCATAAGGTTACAACCATAACCACAAACATTAACTCAAAAACACAAAAAGCCATCCAACAATTTAAGGGGTAAGAAAAGGGGAAATACAACAATAATGGTTTATTTAGCCTGTCTCCTGCCATTGATGATTAGACAGGGGACAGGCTGATGGAGATTTAAGATGGTAAGATTTTATGGTTTTTTATTATTCGGTTTTATCCGTATATTCACAAAGATCTTCAATAATACAGGAGCCACAGCGCGGTTTACGGGCAATACAAGTGTAGCGACCATGCAGAATCAGCCAATGGTGGCAATCAACCTTGAATTCGGATGGTACGAATTTCAATAAGTTCTTCTCAACTTCATCCACGTTTTTCCCTGGTGCGAATTGAGTCCGATTGCTGACGCGAAAAATATGCGTGTCAACGGCAATGGTTGGCCAGCCAAAAGCCGTATTTAAGACAACATTAGCCGTTTTCCGGCCGACTCCCGGCAGCGCTTCCAGCGCTGCGCGATCTTCCGGTACTTCTCCTTGATGTTTTTCCAGTAATAACCGGCAGGTTTTAATCACATTTTCGGCTTTGGTGTTATATAACCCAATCGTTTTTATATACGTCTTTAAACCCTCAACGCCCAAATCAAGGATCGCCTGCGGGGTATTGGCAACGGGATACAGTTTTGCCGTTGCCTTATTTACGCTGACATCCGTGGCCTGAGCAGACAGTAAAACAGAAATTAATAACTCAAATGGCGAGTTGAACACCAGCTCAGTTGTTGGATGCGGATTGCTATCCCGTAAGCGGGTGAGGATCTCAACCCGTTTTTGTTGATTCATATCTGGTTACACCTTCAGCTTCTTGTAATATGACTTCCACAGCCTTTTTCTACGTTATACTGGCGTTCTTCATTTTTTACCTGATTTTTGATGCGCTCATCAATGAGATATTTTCCTGCCAGTAGCAAACCCAACCCAATAAAAGCACCTGGTGGGAGAATGGCGAGCAGGAAAGGGGAATCCATATGAATGATTTCAATGCGCAGGGATTTGGCCCAACTTCCCAGCAATAAATCTGCACCATCAAAAAGAGTCCCGTTTCCTAAAATTTCCCGCATGGCGCCTAAAACAAATAAAGCAAAAGTCGCACCTAATCCCATTGAAAGACCATCAATTGTCGAATGATAAATCGAGTTCTTTGAGGCGTAGGCTTCGGCACGGCCAATGACAATACAGTTAGTCACAATCAAGGGAATAAAAATCCCCAATGATTGATAAAGACCAAAAGCAAAGGCATTGATTAACATCTGGACGGCACTGACGACAGACGCGATGATTATCACATAAATGGGAATACGAATTTCATGGGGCACCCAACGCCGTAAGGCTGATACTGCAATGTTGGTACACACTAAAACTAGTGTGGTAGCCAATCCTAATCCCAAGGCATTGGTTGCCGTCGAGGAAACAGCCAACAAAGGGCAAAGCCCTAAAAGCTGTACCAACGCGGAGTTGTTTTTCCAGAGTCCCTGAATAAATAGGTTCTTCGTTTCATTCATGATTATTTCTCTTCACAAGTGGGTAGCGAGGAAAGTTGTTCCGGTACGGTTTCCAGATAAAGCGTTGTCCGTTTAACGGCATTGACGACAGCACGGGGAGTAATGGTTGCACCGGTAAATTGGTCAAATTCCCCGCCGTCTTTTTTGACCGCCCAGTTATGATCATCCTTTGACATTACTTTCTTGCCAGAGAAAGCATAGATCCAATCGGAAATTCGGGCCTCAATTTTATCCCCCAAACCCGGTGTTTCATGATGTTCAGTGACTCGGACACCTAGCACGTTGCCAGAAAAGTTCGCGCCCACCAGTAATTGAATTGCACCTGAATAACCATCAGGCGCTGTGCTTTCCAACGCAGCGGCAACTGGAGCGCCTTTTTTACGGGCGAGATAAAGCCGGTGAGGTTGTTCGTTGCCTAAGGCAATGTTTGTCACCAGATAACATTCATTCTGCATATCATTATCGTATAAAGCAGGCGGAACAACTTGATCCAGTAATACCTTATGCTGCAAAGCAGCTTGTTCGGCGATCCGGTCCTTTGTCAACGAATAAACCAGTGCCGTTAACCCGGTGGTACAGGCCGCGAAAATAGCAAGGGTAATACCGTGGCGACGCATAGTTTCTAACATAGTATTCTCTCTTTCCTATTTATGGCCGTAAGCACGAGGTTGGGTGTAATGGTCAATAAGGGGTACACAGATATTTGCCAGTAATACTGCAAATGCCACCGCATCGGGATAACCCCCATACACACGAATTATCCAAATAAGCCCACCAATCATGGCGCCGTAAACCAGGCGACCTTTTGGTGTTGTTGATGCGCTAACTGGGTCAGTTGCAATAAAAAATGCGCCTAACATGGTTGCACCGGAAAAGAGTTGCAATAAAGGCGGTGAATAGCGGTTGGGATCAAGCAGCCAGCTAATCACGGCACAAATACCTAACGACAAAATAAAGGCTGTGGGAATTTGCCAGTGAATGACTTTTCGATTGAGCATCATCAGGCCACCGGCTAAATAAGCCATATTCACCCACTGCCAGCCAATACCTGCCAAAACACCTTGTAATATAGGTTGTTGCAATACTTCATCAATATGGTGAGTCAGTCTGCCAGTTTTAAAACTATCCAGCGGTGTGGCTTGACTCATTCCATCAATGCTTTGTTGCAGTTGCAATAAAGTGGAACCCTCTGGCGTATGCCCTGTGAAAATGACCATCAAGCTATCCCACGGCGTTAAGGTTGATGCCTGTAAAGACTCCGGGGGCATCCAACTGGTCATTTGGACAGGAAATGAGATCAGCAGAACGACATAGCCGACCATGGCCGGGTTAAATGGGTTTTGCCCAAGCCCGCCATACAGGTGCTTCGCAATAATGATGGCAAAGAATGTCCCAAGTACGATTAGCCACCACGGTGCTAATGGCGGCAGGCTAATACCTAACAGTAACCCTGTAACGAGAGCTGAATTATCTTTCAGGTAGGGAAGTATGAGTTGTTTTTTTAGCGCAATAGCCGCAGATTCTGCCAGCAATGCCGTCATGACCGCCAGCAAGATCTGGAATAATGTTCCATAGCCAAAGAAGTAGGTCTGTACTGCAATACCGGGTACGGCAGCTAAAACCACCCAAATCATGATCCGGCTGGTGCTTTTTTGACTGTGGGTAAAAGGCGAACTTGCGACTTTTAATGAACTGTTGTCAGTGTTTACTGGCCTAAATTTCATCGATAAATTTCACTATTCTGTTGTGACTTTTTGTTCTTCTTGAGCTTGGGCGGCTTTTTTCGCTTTAGCACGGGCAATAGCCGCAGCGACAGCCGCTTTACGCGGATCGGTTTCTTCCGGTTCTGCGGAAACAGCCGGTGGCGGCGTTGGCTCAGGCTGGCTTTGGGCGGCTTTTTTCGCTTTGGCTCTGGCTATCGCAGCGGCGAGGGCGGCTTTACGTGGGTCGCTGTCTTCCGCCGGCGGTGTTGATGTCTCTATATCTGGGCTGGTGGTAATGGGTTTCTCTGCCTGACGGGCACGTAACTGTTCTTTTCTGGCCTTACGTGCCGCAATTGCCGCTGCGTTGTCAGGTGATTGACCTGCTTGCACCATGATAGATTCACCCGCATTTCCCTGTTTTTCTTTCACACGGGCAAGAGCCGCTTGTACCGCATTCTTATCGCTGCTATCCACTTGAACCGCCGCTTTTTTATGGCGTTCTTCGCGCGCCAATTTTTCCCGTTCCAGACGGGCTTGCTTGGCTTCAAAACGTAGCTTCGCTTCAGCAGAGCGGCGTGCTTCTGCGTCTATAGCCCGTATTTCGGCTTTTTCTTGTCGATAGTATTGGACTAAAGGAATATTACTTGGGCACACATAAGCACAGGCACCACATTCAATACAGTCAAATAAATGGTGATCTTTCGCTTTTTCATGTTCTTGCCCACGGCTGAACCAATACAGTTGTTGAGGCAATAATCCCGCAGGGCACGCTTCAACACATAAACCGCAACGGATGCACGCCTCTTCAATGGCTTTAGGTTCCATCTCTTGTACCGAAGGCGCCAGAATACAGTTACTGATTTTGACGATGGGAACATTCAGGTCAGGCAAAGTAAAACCCATTAACGGCCCACCCATAATGACCATTTGCCCCGATCCTGGATTAAATCCCGCTTGCTGTAACAGGAATTGAACCGGCGTGCCAAGACGGGCCCAGAAATTACCGGGAGAAGTGACGGATTCACCGGTCAGCGTGACGACACGTTCAATTAATGGCTCACCATCAATAATGGCGCGCTTTATTGCCACGACGGTGCCCACGTTTTGCATAAGAACGCCGATGCCGGAAGAGCGTCCACCAGAAGGAACTTCTTTTCCGGTCAGGATTTTGGTCAATTGCTTGGCACCACCAGAGGGATATTTTGTTGGAATAACCCGTACAGTAATGGACTTATCACCCTTGAGTGCGGTGTTTAGGGCATGAATGGCATCGGGTTTGTTATCTTCAATCCCAATTAGCACCTGCGTTGGATTGAGCAGGTGGATTAAAATACGGATACCCGCAATAATCTCTTGCGCATGTTCCTGCATTAAACGGTCATCAGCAGTGATATAGGGTTCACATTCAGCCGCATTGATGATCAGCGTCTTGAGATTATGCCGGCCACCTTTGAGTTTTGTTTCAGTCGGAAAACCAGCACCCCCTAAGCCGGCAATACCCGCTTGCTGAATGCGTTGCAATATTTCATTAGCATCCAGTGTGGTGTAATCAGCGGCTTGGATGCGTTTCCCCCATTGGTCTTTACCATCAGGACGCAAGCGGACACACAATTCTTTCAGTCCAGAAGGATGAGCGGTGACGCAAGGTTCAATGGCGATAATGGTTCCTGATGTGGACGCATGAACAGGGACTGTCCTGCCCATGCCAACCGTTAACGGCTGGCCTTTTAAGACCTTATCACCCGCTTTAACCAGCAATTCACCCTCTGGCCCCAAATGTTGCTGTAGAGGAATGATCAATTCATCCGGCAATGGAGCATAGCGTAATGGGGTACAGCTAGATTGCAGTTTCATTTCTGGCGGATGGATACCACCATCAAAATCCCAGATTTTATTCTTATTCAGCAAGTTGAACAGATTAAACATTGGCTTTCACCTCAACATGCTTCGCTGGAGAGAACAACGCCGGTTCTGGGGTGGCAGGAATGTTTTTTACCGGAATGGTGTTTAAATCCCATTTCCAATTTGAGGTAGTTGTAGCAACGGGGATCATCGTAATGCAATCGGTTGGGCAAGGCGCGACGCATAGGTCACAACCTGTGCAGAGATCTTCGACAACGGTGTGCATGGCACGGTTTGCGCCAATAATGGCATCGACAGGGCAAGCCTGAATGCATTTTGTGCAGCCGATACAGTTTTCTTCATCAATGAAAGCCACTTTTCTGGCTGGGTTTTGCACGCTTTCGTCACCATCCAGCGGTTGTGGATCAACACTTAATAACTCAGAGATTTTGAGCATAACCTGCTCGCCACCGGGAGCGCATTTATTGATCATCTCACCATTGTTGGCAACGGCTTCCGCGTAAGGGCGACAACCAGGGTAGCTGCACTGTCCACATTGACTCTGGGGCAATAAATTATCGATTTTTTCGACAATCGGATCTTCTTCCACTTTAAAACGGCGGGCAGCAAAACCCAGAATTAAGCCAAAGGCTAATCCGAGTACACTTAATACGCCGATCGCTATCCATAATGACATCATTAGAATTTCACCAAACCACTAAAGCCCATAAATGCGAGGGACATTAACCCCGCAGTGATAAGCCCTATCGATGAACCACGAAAAGGAGCCGGAATATTGGCAACGGCCAGACGTTCTCGAATCGCGGCAAACAACACCATGACGAGAGAAAAACCTGCGGCAGCGCTGAAACCATAGACAGCCGATTGTAAAAAGCCGTGGGATTGGTTGGCATTGAGCAGCGCAACGCCAAGTACAGCGCAGTTGGTGGTAATCAGTGGCAGGAAAATCCCCAACAGGCGATAAAGTGCCGGACTGGTCTTGCGGATAACTAATTCAGTAAACTGAACGACGACCGCCGTGACGAGAATAAAACTCAGGGTGCGTAAATAAACCAAATCAAGCGGGATAAGAATAAACGAGTTTATCAGCCATGAGCTGATAGAAGCCAGGGTGAGAACAAATGTTGTTGCCAACCCCATGCCGATGGCCGTTTCGAGTTTTTTGGAAACCCCCATAAACGGGCATAAGCCCAAAAACTTTACCAAAACAAAGTTATTGACCAAAACTGTGCCAATAAATAACAGAAGGTATTCAGTCATTGCTATACCTGAAAATAATAGATTGGAAAATGGAACACTGCTTACATAGTTTGAATAGACATTCCCCCACTTGAATGTGGGGCAAGTGGGGGGAATGATAACAATCAATTGTGGGGTATGTTATCGATCTTGTGTGAAAGTCATTTTCACCCGATGGGAACGTTTAATATAAGGAACGAAAGCTGCGGCAGCCAGTAATGGCCATAATAGGGAGCGTATTGCCATTTCATCAGAAATGGGAGAAAAGGCGAAGGTCTTTACCGCGATCAGAACGGAAATCATCAGCCAAATAATAAAAATACGCGGGAATCGTTTCGAACGAATAAAAAGTAGTTTTAATACCCAGGCAGTAAAACACCACATTATTGCCGTGGTTAATACCGAAGTATACCACAGCGTGGTAAAGCCACCGCTGATTTGATGAATAGCTTCATTTTTATGGATAAAGGTCATCATATATAACAGCAGCATTAAACTGGCGGCGATTAATGTCATGATGAGATAGGCGGCAGGCGCTAATAACCAACCGTTAATGCGATAATAATCATTGGATTGATACATAAGAATTTTTCATTCCATCATGCGTGTTTTTTGATATAGGAAATGATTATAGGAAAAAGAGCGTGGAACTGGAATTCGGATTAGTTGCTAACCTGTGATAAGTAGTGGTACTTTTTGATGCTTTGTTACCTGCTTACAGTATTTGCGTGATATTACGATCATTTTTTAGGGGCAGTTATGAGTGATTTCTTAAAAGTTGGTTTGGTGGGTTATGGTTATGCAAGTAAGACATTCCATGCACCATTGATTGCGGGGACGCCCAATGTTGAATTGGTGGCTATTTCCAGCAGTGATGCAGATAAAGTAAAAAAAGATTGGTCAACAGTATCCGTTGTTTCCTCGCCGGAAGCGCTTTTCAATGATCCCAACATTGACCTGATTGTGATCCCAACGCCAAATGATACGCACTACCCATTAGCGCAAAAGGCGTTGGCTGCGGGTAAACATGTTATCGTCGATAAGCCTTTTACTATTACCGTAGAACAGGCTCAATCGCTGAAAAAACAAGCCGAAGAGGCGAAATTATTGCTGTCTGTATTCCATAATCGCCGTTGGGATTCTGGCTTTCTGACCGTGAAGTCAATCATTAAAGAAAATAAACTGGGCGCACTAAAATATTATGAAGCCCACTTTGATCGTTATCGTCCCGTTGTTCGCCAGCGTTGGCGCGAAGCTGCCGGAGCCGGCAGCGGCATTTGGTATGATTTAGCCCCGCACTTACTGGATCAGGCGGTTCAACTGTTTGGCAAACCCCAAGCCATCACAACCGATTTAGGCATGATACGCCCAAATGCAGAAACTGCGGATTATTTTCATGCACAGCTCACTTATCCCAATTTGAAAGTGGTATTACATGCAACCATGCTCGCAGCAGTGGAATCACCCATTTATACTTTGCATGGTATGGCCGGGAGTTATACCAAATATGGTTTAGATCCTCAGGAAGAACGCCTGAAAGCAGGGGAAAGGCCGCCACGGGTCGACTGGGGATATGATGCACGGGATGGGTATGTGACGTTGTCACAAGGTGATGACTTAGCGACCAAAGTTATTCCAACGGTGCCGGGCAATTATGGCGCTTATTATGCGGCTATTCGTGATGCAATTTTGTTTGGAAAATCGAATCCAGTCACTGCCGGTGAAGCTATTCTGATTATGAAACTGATTGAGGCAGGTGAGAAATCGGCAAAAGAACAACGCACGATTTTAATTGATTGATTAAACGGTGGCAGGTAAGGCAAGGGGAGCTATATTGATGAACGTGTTGCAAAAATTAAGAATTGATCCTTTTTTAGTGATACTGATTACGGTCGTTATCATTGCATCGTTCTTTCCTTGTGAAGGTGAAGCTAAAAAGTGGTTTCAGTACTTAACTACCGCGGCGATTGCGCTGCTATTTTTTATGCATGGTGCAAAGTTATCCCGTGATGCCATTTTGGCGGGAATAGGGCATTGGCGGCTGCATTTGGTGATTTTCACCAGCACTTTTATTTTGTTCCCTATATTGGGAATGGGATTGAGTTTCATTGTGCCGGAATGGATGTCACCAACGATTTATATGGGTTTTTTGTATCTTTGTGCTTTACCTGCCACAGTGCAATCATCTATCGCTTTTACTTCTGTTGCCGGGGGAAATGTTGCTGCGGCGATATGCAGTGCTTCAGCTTCAAGTTTATTAGGGGTATTCCTGTCTCCGTTATTAGTGGGTTTCTTGATCCAAACCCATGAAGGAGGTGCTCACACCGATACGTGGAAAGCGATAAAAGATATTATCTTACAGTTGATGGTGCCTTTTATTGTCGGCCATTTATCACGTCCCCTGATTGCGGATTGGGTGGAAAAACATAAGAAATGGGTCAACATGACGGATCGTTCTTCTATCTTGCTGGTGGTTTATGTTGCATTTAGTGAAGCGGTGGTGGAAGGCATCTGGCATAAAATCGATGCCTATTCATTACTTATGATTGGGATCGTCTGCTGCGTTTTATTGGCAGTGGTATTAATCATTAATATTTATAGCTCGCGTTTGCTGGGGTTTAGCAAAGATGATGAAATCACCATTGTGTTTTGTGGTTCGAAGAAGAGCCTGGCGAATGGTGTGCCGATGGCTGATGTGTTATTTCCCGCGTCAATGGTCGGTGTGATGTTGCTACCGTTGATGATTTTCCACCAGATCCAATTGATGGTTTGTGCTGTCCTTGCCCAACGTTATGCACAACGCTTAAAAACCAAATAAGAACAAAAAAGGCAGAGTGGTTTTCTGCCTTTGGAATACGGTTTCTGAAATCCCATCTTTAAAATATCGTCCTTGGAGTCACTATTCTTGCAATTATCCTTGAAATAAAGCGCGTTTCTTAACGATTGGCAACTTTATCTTTGAGTGCCTGTTTTTCCGCTTCGCTAAGGAAAGCCGTTGCCAACCCGTTAATCTGCGCCTGCCGGATCAGTGCCGGCGACAGCCCCGCAGCCGGTGCAGCAACCTGATACTCATGACGAATTTCAATGCCTTCTACTGCGGGGTCATCCGTATTGATCGATGCCAAAATACCGTGCTCAAGGAATTGTTTCAGCGGGTGGGCTTGCAAGGTACTGACTGTACTGGTTTGCAGGTTTGATGTCAGGCAGGATTCAATACCGATACCGTGTTCAGCTAAATAATCCATTAGGGCGGGGTCGGTGATGGCTTTCACGCCGTGCCCAATGCGGGTGGCACCCAATTCACGAATCGCATGCCAAATGCTTTCTGCTCCCGCGGCTTCACCGGCGTGTACGCTAATATTCCAGCCTGCATCACGCGCTTGGTTAAAATGTTGTTCAAAGAGGTGACCTGGGAACCCTAACTCATCACCCGCCAGATCTAATGCGGTAATGTGTTGCTTGTGCGCCAACAGTCCGGCGAGTTCTTGGCTACAGGCTTTTTCACCAAATGTCCGGCTCAGGATACCAATCAAACAGATCTGAATATCATGTTGCTGGCTTGCTGAATGAATACCATCGATGATGGCTTCTACGACACCTTCAATGGGGAGCTGGTGTTTCATCGCCATGTAGTAAGGAGAGAAACGCAGTTCAGCGTAATCAAGACCTGCATTGACCGCATCTTCAACGTTTTCAATGGCAACTCTGCGGCAAGCCTCTAAATCGGCAAGTACCGTCACTCCCCAGTCTAATTTTTGCAGGAAGCTGACGAGGTTAGGTTCATTTTCAATGATTTGGACATGGGGACGTAATGCTTCCAGTTCATAAGCTGGGAGTGGGATATTATGTTGACGGGCAAGATCCAAAATAGTTTCGGGACGGATATTACCATCAAGGTGACGGTGTAGATCGGTCAGTGGAAGCTGTATGTCAATCATTTTCTTATCCTTCTTATCAAATTTTATATATACAAAAAAGCCAGTCAACTTGTTGACTGGCAAGAAAGCGAAAGCACTGTCGATTTAATTATCGACTTAATCTTAGTGATTAACGATGCACTTATTTAACTTCACTTTTAACGGCAGGGAGTTCAGCATCAGACTCATCATCATGCTGATTTTGTTCACCATCTTGAACATCATAGGTTCCGGCAAGGCCATTATCAAGCAGGAATTGGTGTAAGCTGGATTCTTTGTCATTTAATTTAACTTTGTCATCGGCGTAATGGAAATCAAGGCCAATGATACCGTTTTTATCCGTCAGGATTTTGTGTTTAACCCCTTCTTGAGCCACCATTTGCACCTGTAATTTTGCCTTGGCTTCTGCGGCATCTTTGTCCTTACCGTCCAGCATTTCTGACTGTACGATAGATTCTATCAGCATGTCCTTAGAGATGTTAA
Source organism: Xenorhabdus sp. PR6a (assembly GCF_028599065.1). Classification (NCBI taxonomy): domain Bacteria; kingdom Pseudomonadati; phylum Pseudomonadota; class Gammaproteobacteria; order Enterobacterales; family Morganellaceae; genus Xenorhabdus; species Xenorhabdus sp. PR6a. The sequence continues at coordinate 85,697 of NZ_JAQRFJ010000005.1, forward strand.
CGTTCAAAGATAACTTTTGAACCAGAGTACGAACCATCTCTTCCGGTTTCATCAGGTTCAACGACCCCTTATCTTCCGGAATATTTTGTAAGGAAAGATTGAAATCGACTGAACTTTTACCTTTGCTGTTTTTCCAGCTAAAAGGAGAAACGCTGAATTGTGGGTTTTTATTCAGGAGGAGGTGTACGTTATTGAGGATAGCGTAGGACGCTTCCTCTGTCGTCAAGGCTGCTTCTGTTGCATCATTATAGGCTTGAGTAAATTTACGTACAGATTGACCATCTAATTTCTCCATGTTCAAGGCTAACTGGCCGGAACCAAACTCGATATCCTTGATTTTTACACCATTAACGCCATAAGCGATTTTGATATGCAGATTATCTTTATCCTCGCCTAAATTGGAGGTCACTTTTATGCCTTTAAGGGAGATATTGGGTTCATTGGGAATACCATTCATACTGAATTCGCCAACTTTGTAGCTTTGATCCCCGATATAGATATCGAATTTGCCTTTTTTATTATCCGCTTTGAAATCAATATCCTTAAGGGAGATTGTCTCTTGTTTGGTCGGATCACTGAAAGACAGTTCGTCACTTTTGACTGCGAATGAAAATGCGCTTAAATCACGATCCGTCTCGGCACTGATTTTGGCACCTGAGAATGACAGAACACGCTGCTCACCATTTTTTTTGGTTTCTGTATGATTGATGGGAATCAAGTCAATGTTGCCAGCGATCGCGCCGCTATAACCGACTTTGGCATCTAAGCTAAACAGTGATTTTCCATTGGTGAAGTCAAACAGCGCTTTCAGGGCATCATTTTGTTCAAGTTCTGAATGGATAGCAGCCATTTTTGGGATCAGGTTAAATGTCTTCAGGTTGGCAATAGGGAATGGCCCATGATCAATCGTTGATTTGAAAATGATTTCTTCATTAGGCGAGATGTCGGCACGTTTTACCCCATTTTTGATGGTCAGGATGAAACGGACATCGGAGCTGAAAACACCGCGTTTAAAATCTTTTGCCTGCCATTCTATGCCACTTTCAGGAAATGATTTTGCCAGTTCGGTGTTGGCCTTTTTCATAAAACCATCCAGACGACTTTCAATTGCCTTACCGGTATACCATGATGCCCCTGTCCATACCGCACCCAGAGCAACAATAACGCTTACTGCAACTAACGATTTTTTCATGTGGAAATTCCATCCTTTTAACGCGTGTTATGCGTTTTGTATTTATGTCAAAATTCACTAAAAATGCGATTAACAACCAATGGATATAATTATAACTCTATGAATTTAAATTAATTAGATACCTTGGCTATTTTCCCGTTACCATAAACATTTACGGCTTTTTCTATAGCAGATAAGAAGATTGATTCACCTGAGCGTAATCTCAATTGCTGCTTATCCGTGCGGATAACGGCTTGCCCTTCAACACAAAACAGAACTGATGCTGAATCATTCTCCAATGAAATGGGTTGTTCTGAAACAGCATAAACAGAAAAACTAAAATCATTGACAGGAACAGGGTAATTCAGCCCATCTTTTTCCTGTTTTGGCACAGTTAGCAAAGTATCGGCAGCTTTTGGCATAAAATCCAGATTAGCCATTAATTCAGGGATATCAATATGCTTACTGGTAAGACCCGCACGCAACACATTGTCAGAATTGGCCATGACTTCCAGAGCAACGCCATCAAGGTAAGCATGGGGCGTGCGGGCATATAAAAACATCGCTTGGCCGGGTTCGAGTTCAACCACATTGAGCAGGAGCGGTGTAAACAGTCCATTGTCATCGGGATAGAATGAGGTCATTTTTTTGATGGTATCCCAAGGCTCGCCCTGATGACTGTTTAATGCTGACTTTAAAACCGCAATCGCCCGATGTTTCTGTTCGCCTTGCATATTCAATAACTGTGAAAAGAGAAACGACAAATTTTGTTCAGTCGGATGCTGGAGGAATGTTTGAATATCGGGATGCGCGGCAGAAACATAATCCAATAATTGCGCGATTTCAGATAAAGGTCTAAAAGCATTCATGGCCTTGAAGGGCGTTAGTGCATAGACCAATTCAGGCTTATGGTTATCGTCTTTATAGTTACGTTGGGCTGAATCTAACGGTACCCCTTGAACATTTTCTTTGGCAAAGCCCAGTTCAGCCGATGTCTTATCGGGATGCACTTGAATAGACAGGGGTTGCGCGGCACACAAAACTTTAAACAAGAAAGGCAAACGCTGGAATTGTTGGGCGACTTTTTTGCCAAGGTATTTTTCTGGCTCTTGGTCGATCAACGTATTTAAGGCCGTCGTTTCGCCTGTTTGAGGATCGGTGACCAGTGAACTGCATTTCGGATGTGCCCCCATCCACAGTTCTGCCATTGGCTGATTGTCAGGATTCTCGATACCATAAATATCCGTCAGGGCGGTTTTACTTCCCCAGTCATAATGTTGGATGTTGTTGGTCATTTTCAGCATGGCAGAATTTCCTATAATAAAAAGTCACTTATTTATATGACAACAATACAATAAACACGATTAGGTCGCATTATCGATAATAAATTTATGGCATTATAAACAGATGCCGACTAATTTTATCTGCAAAGTTTATTCCGGCGTATTCAATTATTCTGTGTGCTAAGGAGATAGTAATGGCAGCCACTCGCATTGAAAAAGACTCAATGGGACCTATCGAAGTACCTGCTGACCAATTATGGGGGGCGCAAACTCAGCGCTCACTGGAGCATTTCCGCATTTCTCAGGAAAAAATGCCTGTTGCATTGATTCATGCCCTTGCATTGACTAAACAAGCCGCGGCCAGTGTCAATATGGATCTGGGCCTTCTGCCTAAAGAACGCGGTGCAGCAATTATTGCTGCGGCGAAAGAGGTGTTGGAAGACAAACACCCAACAGAATTCCCTCTTGCTATCTGGCAGACCGGTTCGGGAACTCAAAGCAACATGAACATGAATGAAGTGTTGGCGAACCGTGGTAGTGAGATCCTGGGCGGCAAAAGGGGCAACGAACGTCTGATTCATCCTAACGATGATGTTAACAAGAGCCAAAGCTCTAACGACGTTTTCCCAACGGCTATGCATGTTGCGGCAGTTACCGCATTACGTGACCATCTGTTACCAGAGTTAAAAGTGCTACAGAAAACGTTGGCCGATAAAGCGGACGCATTTAAAGACATCGTAAAAATTGGCCGTACTCATTTGCAAGATGCAACGCCGTTGACCTTAGGTCAGGAAGTTTCCGGTTGGGCTGCTATGTTGACGCATAACCTGAAACACATTGAAGACAGCATTCCTCATGTGTGTGAACTGGCGCTGGGGGGAACCGCTGTCGGTACTGGCCTGAATACGCACCCTGAATATGCTGTCCGTGTTGCGCAGAAAATTGCTGAATTATCCGGCCATCCTTTTGTCACTTCACCAAATAAATTTGAATCTCTGGCAACCTGTGATGCGTTGGTTCACTCACACGGTGCATTGAAAGGCTTGGCTTCATCATTGATGAAGATTGCTAACGATGTTCGTTGGCTGGCGTCTGGTCCTCGTTGCGGTATTGGTGAAATCTCCATTCCTGAAAATGAACCAGGCAGCTCGATTATGCCGGGTAAAGTAAACCCAACTCAATGTGAAGCGATGACCATGTTATGTGCTCAGGTGATGGGTAACGATGTGGCGATCAATATTGGTGGTTCATCCGGTAACTTTGAATTAAACGTATTCCGTCCAATGGTTATTCATAACTTCCTGCAATCCGTTCGTTTGCTGGCGGATGGTATGCGCAGTTTCAATGAGCATTGTGCGATTGGTATTGAACCTAATCGTGATCGCATCACTCAACTGCTGAACGAATCACTAATGCTGGTAACGGCATTAAATACCCATATTGGCTACGATAAGGCTGCTGAAATTGCTAAAAAAGCGCATAAAGAGGGGCTGACGCTGAAACAGTCAGCACTTCAGTTAGGCTACTTAACTGAAGCTGAATTTGATGCGTGGGTTCGTCCAGAAGATATGGTTGGCAGCATGAAGTAATTTGCTTGTTATAAGCAAAAATGTAAAAACCGGAGAACAGTTACTCCGGTTTTTTTATATCTTAAATTTCTTTGTAGAGATGCAGACGGGGAATGACCAACTCAAGTGGCTTCGCTTTGGGCTTATGCTTGTGTTTAATTGCGTTGACATTGTAGTTGGACAAGGTACCGATTTTGGGTTTGGTTTCACGGTCTTCTGTGTAGAAAGCAATCACAGGCAGCGGGCAGGCATATTGAACTTGTTTTTGTATTTCTGAGTACCATACACGGGTAATCGGTTGTACTTTGACGGGGCGTTTGATTTTCAATACTACATCATCGGATAACTTTTTTATATCAGTTATCTCTAATGCGACTAATGCTGCCCATTGATCACTGGAGTAGGGAGGAACCGCCCTTCCTGCGTTACAGCTTTTCTCCAGCCTTTCCAGAATCTGTTGTTTGGTGACTTTATTAATGATGTTCTTATTGGCCCAACCGAAATTAATGGAGTCAGGGTTCAATAGGGGAGTGATAGTCCGGTAGGCATTCAGGGTAATAAGGCCTCGTAAATGTTCATGAACAAATTCAAATCGTTGCTCTTTACTGACACCAGATTTTTTGGTAACGATATTCTCCAGCTCTATTTTTAATTGGTTTACTTCCTTAATTATTTCTATCGCCTCTTTATGTTGCTGGTGGTTGACCGCAAAGCATAAGGCGCCAGGAAGCCGGCTTGCCGCTTTGCTGCTGATATTAGGGTTATTGTGGTGTATGAATAGCTTTTGATAGAAGCGTAAGCCTGCATTGAGTGCTTCATTTCCTGATAGCGGGTTGACCATAATTTCGGTTACTTGTTCATGTTCTTCACCTTTTTTGATTTTAGGTAATTCAAATACCCGTGCATCAATAAGTTGATAATCCATCAACAACTCAATCAATCCAGATAGTTTTTCTTCTTGTTTTTTAAAGCAAGTTGTCAGTGATTCTATGGAAAGATACTTATTCATGATTTTCTCAGTCATTATTGAGTGTACATAACTTGAATTAGTTACAACATACTGTTTTCACTATAAACCCAAATCACAAAAAACACCACAACAATCCTCAAAAAGCCTAATAACAAACAAAAATAGAAAACAACTATTGCGGAGCAATTTAACGGTATGATAAAAAATAATCACTCATTGATTAAGGGTTGACGTTCTAATTTTAATTAACTCAATTAAACATAAGAGATGTTTCAGACTGATCTTTTACTCTCTATTAATATACTAAGGTTGTTAAACATGAAAAGATTAGTTAAGCCAGTGAATTCCTTTAAAAAGGTGATAGAGACATTATTGCCGTACGCCGAATTAATCACAACCGGTTTATCAACACAAGGGAAATTAATTAATATAGAAAGTGAGTTTGCTAAGTTTTTTTTATTAGATCAAGGATATGTCAATATCCGTAGAATAAATGACGATTTAATCATTGCGACATTTTTTTCACCTCATGTCATTGGGTTATCTTTCTATTCTGGAGGAGAAACCTATTATTCCATTGAGCTAGGGGAAAATTGTAAGATCTTTCAAATTCCGCGCGTTAGTGCATTGAATGCCATAAAGAAACATGACCTCTATAGAGAGTGGATGAGGATCATTTCCTATAAAATATCCTTCTTATACGCCAGAGATGTTAGTCTTTTTCGTCATAGTAATAGGGATGTGGTATGCAGTTTGTTATCTCGCCTGATGACCTTGCCAAAAGAATTCAGGGAAAATATTACGGCAATTAAATACATAGAACAAAGATGCACACTTTCGCGCAGTGGTATACAACGAGTATTACTTTCTCTAAGAAAGGAAGGGTGTATTGAAATTATTGATGGGTATCTAACTAAAATTCTGACATTGCCGATTGAATCCTATTATTAATACAACATGTTGAAAGATTAGGTAAATAGTGAATAGTTCTAATTTTTTGAAAATTTTGCTTAAACATTGCCGACATTTATTAAATAATTGTGTCTATGTCGGCAATTGTATTTAAATTATTTCGCTAATTTATTGAGTTTGCAGCCTAAATAAAGAGCAATAATTATCAGCAATGCAATAAATACGGCAACACCATTCCAGGCAAAATAAGACCAAAATACGCCACCTAATGTCCCTGCAATACTGGAACCAGAGTAATAGCAGAATAAATAGAGTGATGAGGCTTGCGCTTTTGCCCGTTTGGCTCTTTGTCCTACCCAACCACTGGCAACTGCATGGGCGGCAAAGAAGCCGGTTGTCAGCATCATCACGCCCAGTATCACCGCCCAAATAGGGGAAAATAGGGTGACTATACAGCCAATTAACATCATACCAATGGCCGCTAATAATACTTTTCCTTTCCCATGCTTGCTTGTCAGCGTACCCGCTTTAGTTGCGCTGTAAGTTCCTGTTAAGTAAACAACAGACAGCAATCCAACAACAGTTTGGTTTAAATGATAAGGTGCTGCTAATAATCGATAACCAATGTAATTAAACATGGTGACAAAGCCTCCCATAAGCAAAAAGGCTTCTGCAAATAGCAGGGGAAGACCTTGGTCACGGAAGTGTAATTTCAAATTGATGAGCAGTGACTTCGGTTTTAACGAACTGGGTTTAAAGTGTTTGGATTCCGGTAACATCTTCCAAAATGCAATGGCAGAGATTAAGGCAAAAGCGCCTAATAAGATAACGGCGATCCTCCACGAATAGTGATCTGCAATGACACCAGTAATCAAGCGTCCGCTCATTCCTCCTATTGAGTTACCACTTATATAAAGACCGATAGATAAGGCGACATAACTGGGATGCACTTCTTCACTTAAATAAGTCATGGCAACCGCAGCAACACCACTGACTGACAAACCCACGAGCGCCCGGATAAATAAAATTCCATGCCAGCTTGTTACGACAGAACTTAAGAGAGTAAAAATGGCGGCAGCAATTAGTGATACGACCATGACATTTTTGCGGCCAAGTGCATCAGATAGAGGACCTGTGATTAACAAGCCGAGGGATAACATTCCAGTAGACAGTGATAGAGCTAAGCTACTGTTAGCCGGCGAGATGTTAAATTCCTCTGATAAAAGCGGCAAAATGGGTTGGACGAAATAGAGTAAGGCGAAAGTTGCCAGCCCAACGGCAAAAAATGAGAGAGTAACACGCAGGTCGACAGTTGCTGATTTTCCACCGGCGCTTTGGATTGTATTCACGCTACTTCCTTATCCAGGTAAAACAAACGTTAACTACTTGATGTAGATCAAGGATAGGAATTCATGAATATTTTGTCTAATATATTAATGATAAGAAATAATACTTTTAAAGTATCAATTAGGTGATAGATAATGACAACTAATATTGAGCTTAGACACTTGCGTTATTTTATTGCTGTTGCAGAAGAGCTGCATTTTGGGCGTGCAGCAGAACGGTTGAATATTTCACAGCCACCATTAAGCCAACAGATTCAGGCGCTGGAAGCAAATATTAATGCTAAGTTACTGGTACGTAACAACAGAAATGTCAATTTAACCCCCGCCGGACGCATGTTTCTTCAGGAAGCCTATCAAATCATTGCTCAAGTCGATGCCGCTGCGACTAAAGCAGCCAGAATGCAGCAAGGGGAGTTAGGTGAGATTTCCATTGGCTTTACCTCCACTACACCTTTTATGCAGAAAGTGACCATGAGCTTACGTCAATTTCGAGAACGTTATCCTGACGTCGCCATTCATATGCATCAAATGAATACCAAACAGCAAATAGCGCCTTTGCAGACGGGGAGAATTGATATAGGGATCATGCGTAATACATCATTGCCCGATAATCTGGAACATCAATTACTCTTTCGGGAGCGTTTTATGTTGGCCGTATACGATGATCATCCTCTGCTGAAATATGTGAATGGAGGTGTTGATTTGGCAATGCTCTCGGATTATCCATTAGTGTTCTTTGAGCGTGATGTAGGAACAGCACTGTATGATGAAATTATTTCTTTATTGGCGAATGTAGGTGTGGTTCCGACGATTTCTCAAGAAGCAGGGGAAGCCATGACAATACTCGGTTTGGTGGCTGCGGGTTTAGGGGTAAGCATTATTACTGAATCATTTACCCGCATGAAATTAGATGGTGTCCAATATCTGCCTTTAGCAAACAATTCCGCTTATTCTGAGGTGTGGCTGGTTAAACATAAAAATAGCAATAGTAGCGCTGCGGCAGATCGGTTAACTCATCTGTTGATCTCAAATATTGTGGAAGAGGCTGATCAAGCAAAACATTGAGCTAACGCAATCCCTATCTCAAACACATCTCCTACACTCTAACCCTGCTCGTTACAGAGAGTAACTAAAGAAAGTAACCGGTTTATCTGTTCTGTATTATGGAAAACGGAAATGAATTTATGTTAACGCGCTTATTTGTTACAGGCACGGATACCAACATCGGTAAAACAGTTGTTACCCGCGCATTATTGCAAGCCTTTAATCGTGAAGGAGCAACCGCAGTGGGGTATAAACCTATTGCAACAGAAAAACAAGAAACTCCGGAGGGAATACGTAATCGTGATGCTTTAGTCATACATAAATCTTCACCGGTGCAAGTGGATTATGAAGAAATCAATCCTGTTATTTGGGAAAACAATTACGAAGAAGAAAATCGTGTTGATTTCACTCAAATGACAAAAGGTCTAAGAAATTTAGGACATAAAGCAGATCGCGTCATCATTGAAGGTAATGGTGGTTGGCGTATGTTACTAAAAGATAAAACGTTTTACTCTGATTGGGTTGTACAAGAAAAACTTGCTGTCATTTTAGTCGTTGGTATTCAGGCGGGTTGTGTTAATCATGCCATTCTGACTGCACAATCTATCATTAATGATGGTGTACCTTTAATTGGCTGGATCGCCAATCGCATCAATCCAGGGTTAGCGCACTATGCTAAGATATTGGATAGGTTACGCTGTCACATTCCGGCTCCACAATTAGGGGAAATTCCTTATCTTTTAAGGCCAGAAGAACGTGATTTATCGTGCTATCTGGATGTTTCTGCAATATCAGTATTTGATAATTAGAAAGGAAAACGAAAAGGGAGCAAGATACGCTCCCTTTTTAGGAAGAATGTTACTTTTAGCTTTTCTTATCACTTGGCGTTTCATGTGAAGTCGGGCTAATGTGAGAAAAACGGACATAGACGATTTTTTGTCTACCGTGATCACATTGACCAACAACTTTTCCCGTTGCGGAATTGTCATTAGTAATTTGATCACTCGGGACTAAATCAAGTCTAAAATCCTTTTGCGAAACACCATTTTTAATGATCTTCTGTGCAATTTCTTCTTTCAGGCTTTCACACGTTATTTTTTGTGACGCTTGCACTGCAAGGGGAGAAAGCGCGAAAAACAAGGTTCCAATCAGTAGGATCTTTTTCACCATTATCTCCTTATCTTGATGTCGATATTGAATTTCTCAAGGATTAATCGGCCGGCCTGTATTAATATCCAAACAACGTTTGGTACTCGGTTCCCAATAAACGTTAATGTTGGTACTTTCCAAACAGGCTTCACGATTATCAACTTCTATTTCATACTTATCAAACTCTTTCTCTCTACGTTTGTCCACTTTCTGACGCAATCTTCTTTGCTCATCCCATTCTTCTTTGCTTTGACGAGCCATTTCTTTGTTCATGGAATTTTCTCCGCCACCATTGATGGTTACACACGTGCCATCTGACGTACAAGGCGTCGAAAATACGGGGGCTTGCCAGAAGAGAGAAAACAGTAGAGTAATAACAGAAACACTTTTAACAACCAAAGAACGTATGTTCATATTTGAACCTCTTTCACTTGTGTCATGTATCAAACTCCCCGCAGCGCGGGGAGTAAGGCATTATCATAATATTAGCCTCTATATATGCTTAAGCCTGCGTATGACTGGCAAACTGGCATCATCTCTAATGTATTAACATTGACACGAGCAGGCAGGTTAGCAACCCAAAATACGGCTTCTGCAATATCATCTGCTGTCAGCGCATCTGCGCCTTCATAAGTTTTATCAACTTTTTCTGTATTACCTTTAAAGCGAACCTGAGAAAATTCGGTTCCCCCAACCAGTCCAGGTTCGATATCGGTGACTCGAATGTTCTTTCCGTGTAAGTCAGATCTCAGCCCTAAACTGAATTGTTTGACAAAGGCTTTAGTGGCACCGTATACGTTGCCCCCGGCATAAGGCCAAGTCGCTGCGGTGGAACCAATATTAATGACGTGTCCGTGGTTGGCTTGTACCATATTAGGCAACAAAGCCCGTGTCATGTTCACTAATCCTTTAGTATTAGTATCAATCATTGTTTCCCAATCATCAGGGTTAGCTTGATAAGCGGGTTCTAACCCTAATGCCAGCCCTGCATTATTCACCAGAACGTCGATATTGCGCAGGGTGTCTGGTAATTGCTGAACTGCTTGCTCAATTGCGGTGCGATCCCTAACATCGAGTTGAATGGGGTGGAAGTTTTCTCCCAATTCGTTTTTCAACTTATCTAATCGATCCTTACGGCGTCCTGTTCCAATGACGACAGAACCCTGCTTGATAAATTTTTTTGCAATTGTTTCACCGAAACCTGAAGTTGCTCCTGTCACAAAAACAATCATAACTATCCTCTTATCTGCGAATTATTATGGTTAATACCTATATTAGTAGAAAAAGTTGTTTCTCATTAGTCAAGGTTAATTTGTTATTATTATGGTTAACGCATTGTTTTTAAATACAATAACTTATATTTGACAGGATTTGTGACAGGGTGGTTGATTAACAGACAGAAAAGTCGATACTCGCGATGGCCCGCCAAGTGCGGGCCTAAAGATCAGTAATGAGTTTGCTCTTGTGTATTAGCGCTTGCTTGCCCCATATATTCCTGGAGAGAACCATCAAATGCGATTTTCCCTTTGTCGATTTTGATAACTCGTTCTGCCAGTCTAAATACACGCGGATCATGGCTTATCATAAGCACCGTTTTACCACGAACGATATTGTTCAATGATTCAGCAAAGCTATTTATTTTACTATTGTCCAGATAAGTGGTCGGTTCATCAAACAGCAGTATTTCTGGCGTCTTAAGATACAAACGTGCTAAGCCAATGACTTGCCTTTCACCGCCTGACAAGGAAGAACCTTTTTCATCAATGTATGAATCCAGGCCATCCTTCAATTTACCCAATAGTTCGCTGCCACCGGCTTTAATCAACGCGGAAATCATCTCTTCTTTGGTTGATTCTGTATTGGCAATGTGCAGATTATCGTATAACGTGCCTTTTATAATCTGAGTTTGTTGTGACATCACGCCAAACTTTTGCAGCCAATGCTGAGAATCGTGATTCTCCAGTACTTCGCCAAAAATTGAAACGTAGCCTTCGTTTAACGGTGTTAAGCCAGTCACGATATCAAATATCGTACTTTTACCTTGACCATTGTCACCAACAATAAGAATTCGTTCTCCTTTTTGTATAGCGATATTCATGTCTTTGAACAATGTATCTCTGTCGTTATAGGAAAATTTCTGGATATTGATATCAATAGCATCAGTACTGCAATTTCCTACTGGTTGGCTTTGTTTACCGATAGTTGGCTTATAGGCTCCCAACAATTCGGAGATTCTGTCCAATAGCGATTTGAGCGAAGCAAATTTGTTTAAATGAGTACTGTATCTCTTAATGGAATCAGACATTAACTGTTCATAAGTAAATGCAGCAACAAAGTTACCAGGATTAATCGTTCCGTCCATCAATAGCAAACCACCATACCAAAGCACGGCAATTGTCGATGCTAGCTGTGCAAAAAAACCAAGAGGAATGGATAGAGACATAAACAGACCTGTAATCCTCTCGACATTTTTCACTTTAGTATTAGCATCATTAATTCTCTTTTTCTCTGACTCTTCGGAATTAAAAATCTTGACAGATTTAATCCAAGAAAGAGACTCTTGTATAACACCCGTTAATCGTGAGTTATAAATTTGCAAAATTCTTTCATAAACAGCCACTCGGTTAGTGATTGGCTTGCTGATTAAAGTCGTCAGACACACCATCATGAATGCCAGAATAGCCAGTTTAATATCAATCAGAGCCATAGCAATAAATGGACCGATAATTGAAAGCGTATCATAGAGAAATTCGCTATATAAATCCCTGACTCTATCCGAGATAAGATAAGTATCGTTTTTTATTCTGAACGCCAGATTTGCTGAATGAAATTTTCTGGTTATATGATAGGGGAAAGAGAGGAAAGAATCGACTAACGATTTCCTCATGTTATAACTCAGTTCTGATGCATTAATTGTTTGCATCCAGATAATAATGGCGTGGCTGATGACAATCAATAGCGATACTGCGATAAGAGAAACAATTAATTGGTTAAATGAAAATGAGAGAATTAACTTATCCTTTAACAAGGTATTAACCAATTCCTGAACGAGAAATGGAAACAGAACCTCTGCTAAAGCTGCCACTATTGTAAAAACAATAGCCAGCACCAATGCTGCTTTCTGTTTACGTATAAAAGAATAAAGGAATATAATATATTTCATATACTGATCACTGTTAAGTTATCAATTTAACGAGTATAGGCAACATGTTAAAATTTACCATCCTATAAAAAGACAGCAGGTTCCATCCTTGGAAAATATTAATCCTATATCAATAAAATACAGAAGTAAAAGATACTATTTATATTGCAACTAACTCAATAATTTTGAATGAAATATGTAATCAATATTATTGAATATCTTATCACAATTTTTAAATCACCTGTATTTTATAAGAATACCTATTTAAATGCATAACCATGCAGGAAAGTAGGGCGCCGCTCTTCATATATTCAGACAAATTGAAAATTTTTGGTGTTAATGCCAGTTTAGAACAAATTTTTTCCAGTTCATGATTTTTATTCATTTCATAGATATAATCCTCCGTACCTGCTTTCAGGTCATTGATATTAGATGAACAAAGAATATGCTGATTGACTCTGACCGAGTTACAGATCCCGCTATATGCAATATCTTTACTAATGCTGATGACGTTAGTCACTTTTTCCAATTCTTTTAGCTCATCGCTGTTAAATCCACCGGTATAAACGAGCGTATTTTCTTTATCCAGAGGAAATATACTGCAATCTAAATGATAAAGATAAGGATCTCTTTCTTCCACTTTCACAATCTTGAGACCGAATTTTTCTTCCATCCAGTCATAGGTTTTGATATCACTTCTTATGCCATAACCACCGACCAATACATTATCATGCAGATGTTTTAATTCAGCTTCACCTTCAAAGTAGTAAGGAGCGACTTCAGTTTTATAACCTAAAGATTCAAAAAAACGCACCCCAATAGGTGTTTCTGATCGTCTGATTTCTGATGCAAAATTAGCAACAATTGCAGTAGGATCTTCATCACCAATAATAATTCCCAAGTTAGCAACATAGACTTGATCTTGCAGTTCCTGATGACTATCAGATGGCAGCAAATAAACCAATGATTGTGATGACATAAAGCTATATAACTTATAAAACTGTCTTAATGCCACTTTACTGTTCACATTGATGGCGGACTCATCCAGTTCTTCCATCCAAATGTTATTTCTCACATTGGTATTTAATGAAAAAGGAGGGGCTAATAAAAACACGGGCATTTTTACATCAGAAATGATATTAGGAGAATTCTTTAACATTTTAAAACCTTATTTTTAGTTTGTTTATTTATAGAGAGTTGTCATTGATTCTAACTAACCTAGTCATACCACCAGTGACATGTTCCTTTTCAGTGACCAATGAAGTTAATTCATCATCATCAGCGACAGGAATGACCAGGTCGACTTGTGAACCATACCGAATCATTGAAAATCTATCTCCCTGATATACCGGAGTATGTTGTTGTATATGGAACGGTGTTATTGTATCAACATCATAATCACCGACTTGGACCATATAGTATTCTCTGTTAATGCCAGGAGAGTAGACTTTATTGACGACTCGCTGATTCAGATATAAATAGTCATCATAAATTAATTCGATGTTCTCTTTATAAAAAATATTATTTTCCACATCAATCATGGGTAGATTGTTGGTTTCCAGAGGTTCATGTTCTGCGTAACTCAGGATACCATCGTAAGGAATTCTATTAATATGCACGTCATAACATGTCATAAAGATACCAATGACAAGAGAACGCTTATCATAATGTTTATCTCTAATGATATCCTGAATGCTATATTTTTTTCCTTTTACTTCGGTGATCGCTTCATCTGGGTCTATTATTCCGCTATAGATAACGAACCCATCAGCAGGGGATAGGAAATACCTATCATCCGTATTGATTGTTCTCGCCGGGTCCCTGAAAAAACCTTCATGAAAATAAGTTTCAGGGGGAAGATCAGGTAGTCCATTAAATATCGATTTAATGGCTTCGTTCATTTTGTTATTCATTATTACCTCTAAAAATGTTCATCAACTAGAACATGAAACAGAGAAAAAACAACATGATGCAAACATTTACAGCGAGATATGTTACAGCCTATTATTAATGATTCAATGTCATTTTATTTAATGGCATATTTATTTTTTGTTTGTCAATAAACATAATTTCACCTAAGTCATCTAAATTGATATATAACTGACTAAATATAATTATATTGATGATATAAATTATGGGTAGTAAGGTAGTTTATTATATATATATGTCAGTGACATTTATCACAAATGTAGTAAAAATTTAATTTAAATTAGAGGGAATATGTTGTAAAGGTCAAAATTTCATCCATTATAGAATGAAGAATAGGGGGGGTTTAGGTAACTTAAAAGATGCCAAAAAGAAATTTAGAGATCGATATTTAATCACTATTTTATAGTAAATAAATCTTGCATTGCTTATTGAATGATTGTTTTTATTTTTCACACCAAAAATAGAAGCTTTTCTATTACATTTTTATAACACGGATCGTTATGTTAAATTCCGGGCTGCCAAAATTATCACGAGTCAGCCCGGAACTTACACATACACGATGATATGAATATGTGAACCTTAGATTCTGATTGGTTTTCTCGTCAGAACTTTTACGAACGCCGGTACAAAGACCGCAATGTAGAATAGGGGGACAAACAGCATTCCAATAGCGATCAACATGATCCCGATGGAAAGCATTATCGCCACCGTGCTATCAGGTGAGGTTATGTTCATGAAGCCCTCTGATAACCCAACCAAGAATTCTTTTCCTTGCAGTTTTGCATAAAGCCATGAAGCACCGACAAGAACGGTTCCTAACCAAAATGAGATCCAGCATATTGCCGATGTAAAGGGGATTGAATTGTTTCTCATTCTTAGCCTTTTTATTCATTAAATGACGGATAGTAAAAAAGATGTTCGATTATCCATTTTCCAAAGTTACATGGCTATACTCAGCAAGTTTAAAATGTCATCCTGTTCGCCAAAATAGAAATGTCACTTGTACCTGCAATAGATAATTGTATGATAAATATACTTATCACTGTTTTCGCTCATATTAGGAGTTCTGTCACATGAGTTATTTGTCAATTTTGGACGTCAGAAAACAAATAGACGCGCTAGATTCTCAGTTGGTTAAGTTGATTGCGCAACGTGGGGAATGTGTTAAAGCGGCGGCAACATTTAAAAAAAATGCTCAAGATGTGAGGGCGCCTGACAGGGTCCAGCAGGTTATTGATAAAGTAAGTATTCTTGCGGAGGAACACGGTTTACCTCCGGAAATTATCCAGAAGGTTTACCGTTCCATGATTGATGCTTTTATCGATTTTGAGATGAAACAGTATCAGTTTATCAATGACGAAACAAAATAGTCCGAGTAGATATCTGACATAGTCACCAACATCCTTGGTTTCACAGGGTAATTATGTCAAGGCTAAGTTCAGATGTCCGGGCTGGGGCAAAGCTGAAATGTCCGCATTGGCCAAAAGCGGAAGTTAGATATCCTGAATCTATAGGTTAAAATCATCAGGAATCATGTCTCAGTTCATTGAGATAATCAGGTGATAAAAGGAATAATTGTGGATAAAGACAAGTTAAGTACCTGGTTAAATCGCTGGGATCTCATTCCGGACGGCAACTCGTTTATCACTCACACATCACAACTACTTCTGGTTAAAACAGCTACAACTGGCATTGAGGCCATGCTGAAAGTTACTGACGACATGTGAACAAATGGGTAATTCACTGATGGTATGGTGGGAAGGTAAGATAGTCTGGATATTCAGCTCATGCATCGCACGCCCAAACTGGGTATAGCCATCGCCACCGGTGGCATTTTTGTTGTTTATTCTGTATATACCAAATAAACTTGAAGATGCATGATGAAAATTTTATATGATATTGATTTATAATAATTAACTTCCATGACAGACAAGCATCTTGAAGTTAGAGAAGTATACATGACGGACATCTAACGAAAAAAGCGAGTGTGGTGCATATAATGGACTCAAGAAATTGGTTATCAGATCGCATTAATTCGAGCAAGCCCCACCAAGATAGAATATGGAAGCGGGAGATAAATGATTTAACGATAACAGCGCGTACAAATGGAAGGGGGATTATCTGCAGTGAAGGCAAAGAGTATATAGATTTCATGTCATGCTCATATCTTGGCCTCGAACGTCACCCCTCACTTAGCCATGCCATAAAAGAGTCGGTAGATAAATTTGGTGTGCAATACGCTGCGGCCAGAACTCGTGCAAAATGCGATATATTTGATGAGCTCGAAGAAAAACTAAATACCATTTTTTTAAATTCCCATACGGTTACATTTAATTCTGTTGGTGCTGCACACCTCGCTGTTCTTCCGGTCCTGGGATCCGGTGAACTCCCAGGCTACGATATAAGCCCAAAAGGGATTAGATGGATTGTTGATAAAACTACCCATGCATCCGTCCAGATCCTGAGAGGGATTCTGGAACAGTTTGGTGGTTTTGAAAGAATCAGTTTTCTGACCAGAATCTAGTTTATTCCGCATTACAACAGTGCAAACTTGAGGGAAAAACCCCTATCCTTATATCCGATTCACTGGGCTCCATGGGCGGTGGGAATAACGTTGCAGAACTAACCCAGTTGACCAAAGAGTTTGAAGGTTACTTTTATGTCGATGATGCACACGGCACATCGATCATCGGAAAAAATGGGTGTGGTTACACGTTGCATCAGTTGGGAGAATTTCATGAAAATTTGATCTTACTTTCATCACTCTCAAAAGCCTTTGGTTCTCATGGTGGCGCCGCATCTTTCAGCAACCCAGAGGCCGTATCTGCCATTAAAAAATATGCCTTGAATTACATTTTTAGTGGACCACCGTCATTACCTGGCATAGCTGCATGTGTGGCTTCTGCAAACATACACTTGACGGGTGAAATCACTGAGCTTCAGGCGGCTCTCAAAGAAAATATTGAGATTTTTGATCGTTCGGTGCTCAATGTTGAAGTGAAGGAAAAAATAAGCCCAATCAGGACTATTCATATTGGCTGCGAAAATGAAGCAATAAATACTTCAGCAGATCTCCGAAGTCAGGGTTTTTTGGTTACTGCGGCCATGTATCCGACGGTTCCAAAATCTCAAAGTATTATCCGCGTTGCTATCTCAGCCGCACATTCCAAAGCCGAGCTTGAGCGTTTTGCTACTTCCATTAATGCACTGACAGGCGAAATACAGGTTGATTAATATCATTACTGCGTACCGCCAGTCCGCTGCGTTGTATACATTCGTTAAGCTGGGTGTCCCCATCTGCCTCGGAGCAGAAAGGAAACTGACTTTAAAACAACTGTCCGTACAATGTGAACTGGATGAAGATCGCCTTTCTCGGCTGCTCGATGTGATGGCCGAGCTTAAGATTGTTACGCTTGAACGAGATCAATATTCACTGACTGATGGCGCAACCGCTCTTGCAGATGTAAACAGCCTAGAAACATTATGGATCCTGTGCGAACTCGGTGAAGAATACTGGTCTATGTGGCCTCATCACTCTACCACTATGCGGGCAGACAGTTACCAGTCTGCTTTTGAAAGAAAGCACGGCGCACCTTTTTTTCAACACCTGCACATCAACCCTGAGTTAAAAAATATCTTTGACCAATTGATGGCTAAAATTACAGAGAACTTATCCTCTGAACTAGTCAAATTTATAGAATGCCATGAGCATTCCGAAGTGGTGGACGTTGGTGGGGGAAAAGGGATTTTGATGAAAAAAATTCATCAAACCTATAATTTGAAATCAGCAACAGTTCTTGACCTGTATCCTGAAGAGAGCAGGATGGAAGATGGGCTGCTTTATGTTAATGCAGATTTCTTTAAATTCATAACTGCAGGAAAAGATATATATATCATCAAGAACATAATTCATGACTGGGGCGATAAACATGCACTAACTATTCTTTCCAATATTCGAACTGCGATGAAAGAAAACTCTAAGTTATTTGTCATTGAAATTATAAAAACTAACGAAAGCAATAAAGGTAAAACGCTGGATTTACTAATGGACGCTCTCTTTTTAGGAAAGGAGAGGTTTTATCATGAATATGAACTGCTTGCTAAAACTGCTGGTTTTTATATCGAACAAACAATTCCAACGTCGTTACCTCAATCGATAATGATATGGCATAAGGACGAAAAGTGAAATTATATTGGGTAGTTGCACGAGAAGAGTACAGCAAAGTAGAAGAGATTGAAAATTCGTACTCACATTTTACACAAGAAATGCGAAAAAGGGATATTGAGTTTAGCTTTATTGCACTGGAGAATTGTGTCGTTACAACACACCCTGAAAAGGGTATGAGTTTAACATATAAATCAAAAATACTCGATGAATCAGACTCTGCATTTATTGTTTCACAGGCTAACCTGAATGCACAGGCAAGGTCTGTGGCATCAACTTTGCGTCTTTACCTGCGTGCACGTGGTATCCGTTTGCTTAATGAAAGCATTGCAGGAATTGAAACGCTTGAATGGAACAAAGTGGCGCAAATGACGTTTGCCAAAATGACAGGTGCACCGATTTTGCCTTTTACTATGCTTGGCTACCATCGCCATATTGTTCCGGTTATACAAAAATTTGCTGATTGCTACCCAGGGGAATATATTTTCAAACCAACCGGTACCGGCATGGGATTTGGCGTCATTAAATCCGATAGTCCTCAGCATGCTATCAGCACAGGGAATTTGATCTCATCTTCTGCAATAGAATATATAATGACGCCATATGTCAAAAAAGCTCAAGATGTCAGGTTCTTCTTTGTCGATAGTGCTCTGGCATTCATTAAATTCAGAATACCCCGGGGGAATGGCTATATAGGGAATGTGGCACTTGGCGGCGAGCAGGTGACACTTTCGGAAGACGAATTTAACGAAAAATACGGAAAATTACCCTTCTTCCAGGAAATGCGTGTTCTGTCTACCAATATTGTACAAAAATCGGGTTGTTCAATATTAGCAGTTGATTGGCTAATGAATGATGATGGATTTTATTTTAATGAAATGTCTACCGCTGAAACTGGCATGACCACCCTTCCGGAAGAAATAAGGAAACGTGTATTAGATCATCTAGCCAACATAGTGCATCATTATTATGAATAATATCAAGACAACTTATTTTGTTTATGTGGCAGTATTCCTGTCAGAGTTCTCTTTCTTTTTTTCTCTTCCTCTGCTCGGGAAATCTCCAGACTTATCAGCATCCAGTGTCGCAGCCTGTTTAGCCGGGGCTATCATACTGGAAAGTATTTTAATGTTAGTCACCACTGGATACCTGGAACGGATTTCCAGAAGAAAATTAATATTTTCGTCACTTGCACTCAGAAGTATTGCTTTCTTAGCGATATTACTTTCATTATCCTTATACTCTTGGATTTTGTTTTTTGTGCTGATATCCGTTTCAAAGTCCATTTCCAAACCTTTTCTCCGAGAAATACTGGCTGGGAACTTATCGGGGGAATCTCTTAAAAAGGCAATGAATACCTTTTCTCTTTTTCAAAATTCAGCGGTTTTTGTTGCGCCTTCACTTGCAGCAATTGCGTTGAACTATGACCTTATCAATCATGTGATTTTAATGGTGATTATTTCTGGCATCGCCATGGCATTAATGGCATTAACTATAAACTATACTTCTTCATCGAATAAAAAGTCGGGGTCCTGATCTCCGTTGGTTAGTTTAGGATATATATTTAGTGGTGAAATGGCCGGGGCAGTACAGCGGATCCTCCTGGCATCATTCTTTTGCTTCCTCATCATGGGTATATTTATCACATCGACGACACTATTGGGTAAAATAAAACCTGAACTCAGTAACTACTCAGGCATATTTTTCTCCGTTGTCGGTGCAACTATCTGCCTGTGGCAAGGGGGAGCAGCTAAACTGAATGTCTTTAAAACCAAATGGACATCTCACCTTATTGTAACTTGTGGTGCCATTGGTTCATTATATTTAACCGGCTCTCTCTATATAGCTATTGCAGCTTTAATTGCATACAGCATATATGAATCAGTCATTATCCCTGAGATTTATGTCGTAGCCAGTGCCATCCATTCTCCCATCCCTCCAGGGGTGTTATTCAGTTATATTGTCGTCATGTCAAATATGGGTTCTGCTTTCGGATCATGGATTACCGGGCTTGCTATTACATATCTTAATGACTACGTCCCGATGCTTATATTTATTAGTGTATTTTTCTCTTCCGTCCTTTCATTTATTTTACTGAAAGCAACATACCGTAAGGAAGTTCAATGTCAGTTATAGTATTTGCAACTGGTGGTACCACCGAAAAGTCAAGAACGGTAGAGCATCCATGGGAGCATTATCAGTTTGTGACTTCGTCTGCCGCTCATGCTCTATCCCCTTTATTCAATGATCTGGCTGTGACTTCAGTAGCCAACTGCCTCGGAGCCGGTAATCTCTGGGGAGGGTTCCTCTTCGCACACGAGATTTGCAAATTACTTAAGGTTAAATATTTCCCGTATGCATCCATTGTCGACGCTGAATCCTTGTGTGAAGCGATAGATGACAATGATATTGATACGATAATTTGTCTTCCAAGCTTCCTGGAACGGGTTCTTCATTCAGGGAACATCGGACAGCTTTCTTCACTCAGAACAATTTTTTATCTGGGGGAAATGTTCCCTGCGTCGCTCGTCGATAAGGTGAAACAAAACCTTCAGAAGGTTATTATCAAACCTCTAGCTTATACATCTCAGGAAACTGGTCCTATAGGTTATCAATGTGCATATCTTGAAGGCAATCACTACCACATTTATGAGCACGTTAAACTACGCCGCAATTCAAACAGTGGAGAGCTCAGCGTATCTGTGCACTATCCCGGTCATAGCCATCTCATCGACCATAAAATGAGCGATGTCGGTCAACTGGAACAGGATGCATTATGTGCGTGCGGTCACAGAGGGGACTTGCTTCATCTTCATGGCCGTGTTCTGTCAGCAAGAAACATTCTTGGCACGTCGATCTCAATTTATGAGTTTGTACACGTTTTATCAGCAGGTTCAGCAAATGAAGTCAGCGAAGCTGATGTTCAGTTGGTAGAGCTGAGAAGTGAGAGTCAAGGCTTGGGGCTATTGCTGATGATTCGCCAGGGGGTTCAGATCCCTCCAGATAAGATTCCGGCGTTGTTGAAAACATCACCGTTGATAAAAGAACTGATTGGCAAATCCTCTTACTTTCATGTACATCTGACTGACAGAGAGGAGTTTTTGAGATCAGATATAGCGCAAAAAATTAAACCTTTTATCACTGCAGATTGCTTACCATCTGTGGATAATGCATTCAGGATCGTCATCAAATAGCTTCATCTTCATAAAATAGAACCCGGTTTCTGGCAACCTCACCGGCCGGGGAACTAGAATGGAAATATTCAGTAGCTTCAACAAAATGCTCATACCTATCGTACTCAAATCGGCCCGTACGCGCCGATTTGAGTACGCCTATGATTCTATATTTATTTGTTAACGAACTGATTTTTTGGGGGGGGAAATCTGCGAGGAATATGAAAGAAACTACCACATCGGCATCATGTCTATATGCCGCAGATGGCGGTCGGCATTGTGCAAGGAGCGGACTGTCAATCATACAATCGAGCGGCAAGAGCCGGGATATTTGTATATTGAGGTTATAAGGAAACAATGAGCTTTAACCTGGGATAGCGTTCCAACCATTGCTTTGTAGTGACCCGTTGTTTAAAAGAGTCCAACTTTTCACGTTCAAATGCAGGAGTCGGTCGTAAACGCAATTCAAATAAGTCAGAAAGTCCATAAGGCGCAGTGATATCGAGACCTTCCTTCCCCAATCTGACAGCTACGGCCGTAGCTGTTTCAGGCCAGTGCAGTAAAGCATTTCCCGTTGAGGTATAGGGATGATCACGATTACGTTGATGCATTCTGGCTTGATTCTTCACCGACCAGTCTAACGAAGGTAATTGTTTCCTAAGCCTGTCTTCCAGGTAGCTAACATGATCTGGGCTACAGTGCTCACAGTCGAACCAGACGACATCTACATCACCATAAACAGGACTTAAACCATACCCATGTAACTGATCCCAAACAGCGTCTCGTACAAATCCCGCGCCAATCCAACCATCATTGAGTTCCAGTGCTCGAACTGCATATAGGATCTTCATTCTTACGGGGTCATCTGACAATATTTTCTGCAATGACGTTTGGTATTCCATTCGTATCCCTGTTGGAAACAGTAATCCACTGGTGGAAATATTATCAGCATCCTCCTGTCCATGTCCGCTTTTCGCTCATGGCGGCCCTTGAGGGCCGTCAAGTCGATATTGCCTTATTGCCTAAGGATCATCTTTTACCAAAAATAGCCTCAGAGCTGCCCTGAAGCTTTATCATTGCTTCGAGCAGGTCATCCTCATTCAGAGAACGCTGCGATTTGTTAATACTGGGAGCATGCCGTCTGCGGGACGGCTCATCACCAGAGGAAGGTAACGATTGTGAGCGATTATTGTCCCGTTTAGCCTGGACCTGTCGGGCAACATCCAGTACATGGCCCAGTCTTTTATTATCAACAATCGCGACGGGGTCAACTTCCGACAACCGGTCATAGGTGGAATAGGGGAGCAGCACATCATTCAGGCGCAGTTCCTTATGCCCGTCAGGATAATGCCAGACATCGATATATTTCCCGATAGCCCGTCGGCTGTATTCGCTGTCCTCAATCAGATAAAGCATCTTGTCATACTGTACGGTCAGGTTTTTTGACACCCGCCGGGGCTCTCGCCAGGTAAATTCCGCATCAAGGTCATCGTCTACAGTCAGCGGCCGGTGCGCGTTAAAATCATGCAAAGGTTCTTTGGCAAAGCGCCGGTCATTATGTACAGCAGGCAGTTCTCCACCGTGGATAAGTTATTCAGTGGAATATTCCTAGAGCACTTGAAAGAAGAATTGGGGCATGATGAAATGCTTCCGGAGAGCGGCGACTGGGATCCGGAAATTGACGCGTTCGGTAACTGGTTCGTCCTCAAAATGCTTCAGCTGGATAACCTGGAAAAGCTTGTTGTCGTTCATCTAGTTCTGGAAAAGTGCGCGGATGTATTCCACTCCTTTGCAAAACGCAATATATCCGAATCCGGGGAATATATTGATGCTCATGCGGAACTGGATCACGGACACTCAGAGTTGGGTAAAGAGCTGTACGACAACCTCACAGAAGAACAATACGTGGGAATGGAACGCCTTTGCGAACATTCCTGGCATATGCTTGAATTGCTGCTCAACCGTGTGGCAGTACTGACGCTTCAGGATATTGGCGCCAAAGGGCGTTTAAAAGAAGTGGCCATGGATTAATGTGGAATTGAGGAGTTCTACTTGGAGGTAATGTTGAACAAACTTTATAGAAATATGTCAGTGGAAGAATTTGAGAAAGGATACTTCTACGCGACTGAACTGAAAGCCTTCGCTAAAGAGTTGGGCATTGATGTGGGAACCTTGAGGAAAAATGAGGTGGAAGACCATATCAAGGCCCGTCTGTCGGGAAGTGATGACACGCCACTACCTAAAGGTGTGCCAAACCGGAAGACCAGTGGAAGTAGGGATAGACTGTCGCCCGACTCTTATATCGTTAACTATGTCAGTGACAAAGCGACCAAAACTTTCCTGAAAGAAGAAATCTCAAAAAGAGATCCTGACCTCAAGGATAAGTCCGGACAATGGTACTGGCTGAACGATTGGCGTAAAGAGCAGATCAGAAACAACCGAAAAATTACATATCGGGAATTGATAGACCGACTTTATGAGCTGATGACCACCAAGGGACGGCTGCCAAGAATTCCGTCAACCCGATTCAACAATTTCATCACCGACTTCTTGGTAGCCCCCGAAAATGAAGGCGCGACTCGTCAGGAGGCGATGGACGAATGGGAAAGACTGAAAAAAATTCCGGTACAGAAGAATTATCAGGAATATAAGAAATTTCTTAATAAAACCGCCTAATAATTCACCGTATGACTGCCATATGGCAAGAAATAAACAAATCAATTTAAGGAAAACACCATGAATTTGACTGATTGTGGGCATAAACATCTGCTTGGTATTACGATCAGAACCCGGAATGAAAATGAAAGATCCCGAGAGACGGCCCAGATTCCAGGTCTATGGAAGACCTTCTACGAAGAGATTTACAAGAAGGTACTCAATGGCGAGACCGTTTATGGTGTGTATTCCGGTTATGAATCAGATCATGCGGGTTATTTTGATGTCAGTGCCGCAGTCGAAAAGGTCGGCAATGAAGCCGAACAAAAAGACGTCAAGCCAATCGTTCTCCAGAGCGGAAAATACCTGAAGTTTACGTCTAAGTCCGAAGGGGACAATCAGATATGGCAGCTTTGGGAGCAGGTCTGGGAGTTCTTCTCTGATGAGAATCAGGAGCTGGAGCGAGCCTACACCACGGACTATGAAGTCTTTTATCCCAACAAGGAAGTGGAACTATACATCGCTATTAAATAGCGCTTGAAGATAGTCATATTAGGGTTCGATGTTGGAAACTGAAATTGCAATGAAAGAAACAGCTTCGGAGGCGGCCAGTTCTGTCAGCATGCTGACGTCAGCCGGAGCCTTCATTTCGAAAGAGTGGTTTTTCAGTGCTCATAATTTAGAAAACATTAAAGTACACATGTGCTTGTTTTCGCCGGACAGCTATGACGATAGTCTATTTCATAAATATGGGATTGAATCCCCGGAACAGATCTCCGATGCGGTAGCCAAGAGAAGGATGGAGTTCCTGGCCGGACGCTTCTCAGCCAAGAGAGCGCTCAGGGAATTCTCGGCAGAGGGCGAACAGGTGGGGATTGGATCTGCCCGCTCTCCTGTCTTTCCTGCTCCTATAAAAGGCTCCATATCTCATAGTCGAAATATGGCCTGCTGTGCTGTTACTCAGTCCACCGGTATCAAGGGTTTGGGTATCGATGTTGAACACATTATTACTAGCACACAGGTAATGAAGATAAGCGATATTGTTATCAATAGTGATGAGGCTAATCTTCTTCTAAGTACACCGTTTTCTTATTCTCAACTATTTACGGCTGTATTTTCCGCAAAGGAAAGCATTTTTAAGGCTCTTTATCCTAGTGTTGGTTACTATTTTGGATTTGAATATGTCGCAATGAGACATTTGGAACCAGATATCGGATCATTTTCATTTGAAATTACCAAGACGCTTTCAGATGAATTCCCAAAAGGAAAAGTGATTTATACTAAATTCTATATCCTAGACGATAAGGTTTTCACTATGGCAGTTGTTTAATACCGGAATCTGTGAAATTTATTGTAAGCGCTCCATAATCCCACGGGCGTTTTAGTTTCAGTGTAAGAAATTTCAGGGAAAGAGTGAGTTGATATCTGGCTCTGACTTTGCCAGCTCTTGCATACATTTCACCAGGTAATCGTAGAGGATTAGCCCGTTAGCTTTTGCTGTTTCAATAATGCTGTACAGCAGCGCACTGGCATCAGCACCATGAGGAGCATCGGCGAAAAGCCAGTTTTTTCTGCCTATGACCAGCGATTTGATCGCGCGTTCCGCACGGTTGTTGTCGATAGATAAATGACCATCGTCAACATAGCGTATCAGCTTAACACACATACAACCATCAATCTGGATAAGCTCTCCAGTACAGGTTCTTCAGTAGCGTGGTTGCTGGATTTTAGGGGCGCGTTGCTTACGAGGAGCCCATAAGCCGGCTTTAATCATGAGTGTTCGAACGGTTTCTTTAGAGAGGTAAATATCATGTTGCTCAGCTAACTTTTCACAGGCTTAGGTTGGACCGAAATCATGATAATGTTCACGAATAATCGTGAGTGCGTACTCAGATAATCCAGTGGGAAGCTGATTATTGCTTGGTTTACCGCGTCGTTGGTTGGCTATCCCTAAAGGTCCATCCGCACGATAGCGGACTTATAACCGTCGGCATTGACGAGCGGATATGCTTAATCGTTGTGCCGCCATTTTGGTTGGCAGGCGCTGGTCAATCACATCCTGGATCACTTTTAGTCGTTTAACATCTTCCAATGTAAAAAACTTCGCTCTATAAGCCGTCATGTGAACCCCTTAATGGTGAACCTACGTGACGGACATCTTAACTTAGCCCAGAGCGGACATTACAACTTTGCTATTACACCTCAGGTTCGCACAATCTATATTATGTTAAATTAGGTAATGTTTGTTAGAGATAATTCTGCATAGGAAACCTAATGAGTTATCTCTAACATTATGAATTTGCCCTTCTCTTCTTCTTTTCATGATCGAACGGTATTCGTGACGTTACCAAACC
>NZ_JAQRFJ010000050.1:0-27881 GCF_028599065.1 Xenorhabdus sp. PR6a
ATAAGTCTTTGTCTAGTCAAAAATAACAAACCTCGTTAGACTAAACGAGGTTTGTTAGAGACCAAAATCACTTATTTACATTTTACTAAATATGTTATAAAACTCTCCTTAATATATGGGAGAATCTATATTTATTTCCATATATATCACCTACAGCGTAATCAATCAGAACCAACCGCCCCCGATTCTCTTGTGCCCAATCAGAAGGAATACCTATTACCATCTGCTGTACATTGTCAAGCCTTTGATAATTCGTCTGCCTCATTGTGTTACCTATCAATCGAATTTCAACTGTTTGCTCTAATGTCATACCAGGGTAACTGACAATAACTTGAATCGAACCATCATCGAAATTGTAGTTCAGATTTGGCGCAGGTAAATCAAGATCTTGCTTTTCAATCTCAAGTCTGAAAGAACCTGAGTACTCAATATAGTTGTCGGATGTTCTTTCTACCGCAAATCGTATTTGCACTGTGTCGCCTATATTATCAATAAACTCCAGACGAGGAATATAGAATGTCATCGGCGCAACTTCATTTACTGTCTGAGTTGGCGTCGAATATGTAATATCTTTTCGACGTCCTTGCCATAAAACCTTGACAGTATGACCTGGAGCCATCCCCTCATAAACTGGCACATTGATTTTTAATTGATCTAACCGATAATAATCATCTTTTGTCAGCAGTTTACCTTGATTTCCTGTAGCTTCCGGAACACTGGGGAGACTATCAGATAAACTAGATGAGTCTGAAAAGACAAGATTGATATTTACCGTTGGTGAATCTCGTTCGTTCCCGTGACTGACTATTTTATATTGGGCTTGATAAGATCCATATCGCGTGATGTCATCTACAGGAAATAGTAACGAGTAGGGAGAAAAATCCTGTTTATCTGGGGTGATATAGTACGGAATAGATGTTATAACACTACCATCATTAAAACGAAGATAGCCAACTATTTCGTCTCCAATTTCTTCATCAACATACTTTCCAACATTCATTAATAAATATCTATTCCCCATTACATGAACATCATGCATATTAATGGTATCCGTCCCATTTGCCTGAGGAAACACAGGTGGAGAGAGTTCTATTTTTGCTAAGTTTGTCATTGAATACCTCTTTATGATTTTTCTGCATTAGGATTTTTAATATTTTCGACAGCATTAACAACAGGAACTAAAATTACAAATAAAAATCTTGGATAAGTAAAGTTATCTTTTATAT
Source organism: Xenorhabdus sp. PR6a (assembly GCF_028599065.1). NCBI lineage: Bacteria > Pseudomonadati > Pseudomonadota > Gammaproteobacteria > Enterobacterales > Morganellaceae > Xenorhabdus > Xenorhabdus sp. PR6a. The sequence goes on from NZ_JAQRFJ010000050.1 coordinate 1,227, forward strand.
TACCATCTTATATTTTTTAGCTCTAATAAAATGATAAATATAGGTGAGATTTCAAACGCAATACCATTTATAAATCATATAATTGAATATTGTCATTAAAACACATTTAATATTCACCAACCTCAAAGGTTTCATATTTTTTCATCACTGCTATTAATATAAGATCGCTATATAAAATGCCCTTTCCATAAAATTAATTCAAATCACTTTTTTCTATCGGCTGATAATTATTTTTTATTGAGCAGATTACTTTATTCAGGACATAATTTAACCTATAAATTATAAATTGTATCTTTAATTAAATAATAATAATTAATATGGCTTCTAAAATATTTATTTAAAAATTGTAATATTTATGATTTACAAAGAACTATTGAATTATTCCAAACGCACGATAAGCATTTTTCACTTTCCATAAATAACGTGAAGCCTGTGGTGCGGGATGATTATTTTGCACATATTGGTAAAACTCATTGGGTGTCATTCGATTAATTTTATTAATTGCTAACGTTCGGTTTGAATCAAACGTTCGCAACAATGCGCCTGCACCATTTACATAAGCGACTATCGTTGCATAATACAGCGTTTCCGGATTGGAAATACCTTCTAAATGCTGTTTTCTCAAAATGCTAATATACGCTGTACCAAGATCAATGTTGGTTTCAGGATCTTTCAACTCACGTACCGTTGGCTGCCCTGATTTTCCTTTCATTCTATAAGCATCCCGCCCGGCCGTGGACGCTTTGATCTGCATTAACCCAACCGCATTTGATTTACTGATAACCTCTGGACGAAAACCAGATTCCACCTGAATAATCGCTTTGATAAGGGTTTCATCAATACCATAACGTTTTGCAGCTTTCTGAATAAAACCATCAAATGGCGTTAGTTCAGATTTCTTGGGGAGTTTAAGAGAACCAAAAACTGCATTATTGCTATCAGGCATACGCTTTGCTGTCGTTGGCCTATTAACATCCGATTGATGACCTTGTTGGCCTGCACATCCCGTCAGTAACAATACCAGCGCAATAGAGACGAATTTTAATTTCACACAACTTCCCCTAACTCAGATCAACCCGATAAAGCATATATAATTTTATTGTTAAACTAAAAATATTTTTTATTGTTTATCAAAATAAATTTCTTTATTAATCATGGTTAACTCTGGACAACATGCTGATTTTTTGTTCGCATGAGTCTGTCACTGCGATATCGATCAACAGAAATTTAAGGAGTATCTACGAATCTATTATCAATTTCATCCGCTATCTCCTTGACTTTATGCAAATGGTACTGATAATCATTATCAATAATTAAGTCTATGACAAGTAAGGTTTATCACAATGGACAAAAAACACTCTCTTTCTGCTTTTCCGATATTCAGTCTGATTATTGCTTTGTTCACTATGACTTTATTCAGTCAGCAAGCGTATGCAGATAAAAAATTCAGGGTGGTTACGACATTTACTATTATTCAAGATATGGCGCAAAATGTCGCAGGGGATGCCGCAATTGTTGAGTCAATCACAAAGCCCGGTGCAGAAATCCACGATTACCAACCCACTCCCAAAGATATCATCAAAGCACAGCGTGCAGACCTAATCCTCTGGAATGGCTTGAATTTAGAACGCTGGTTCGAACGCTTTTTTGAAAATATGGCCGATATACCTGCTGCGGTGATAACCGAAGGTATTACGCCTTTGCCGATTCGTGAGGGGCCTTATAATAAAAACCCTAATCCACATGCCTGGATGTCACCAAAAAATGCGCTGATTTATATCGAGAATATCCGTAAAGCGTTTGTCAAACACGATCCAGAGAATGCTGAAATTTATAATCGCAATGCCAAAGCTTATGCAGAAAAAATAGCGCAATTGGATGCGCCTCTTAGAGAACGCCTTTCTCGCATTCCTGAAGAACAACGTTGGCTGGTAACCAGTGAAGGCGCTTTCAGCTATCTCACACAAGATTATGGTTTCAAGGAAGTCTACTTATGGCCGATCAATGCTGAAGAACAAGGCTCCCCTCAACAGGTTCGCCGTGTCATTGATACGGTAAGGGCCAATAAAATCCCCGTTGTCTTCAGTGAAAGTACGGTTTCAGATAAACCAGCAAAACAAGTCAGTAAAGAAACAGGTGCCCGTTATGGCGGAGTGCTTTATGTAGACTCTCTTTCCACTCAAAAAGGACCTGTTCCAACTTATATTGATCTACTTAACACCACTGTAGACACGATTGCAAAAGGATTTAATCAATGAATCGCTCATCGTTAAACCGCCCACCCTCATTTGGGCAGCCCCATTTAATTGTGGATAGCGCCACTGTCACTTATAACAATGGCCACACGGCTATTTACGATGCCAGTTTTAATATTACCGGTGGCACAATTTGTGCGCTGGTTGGCATGAATGGCAGCGGAAAATCCACATTATTCAAAACAATCATGGGATTAGTCACGCCTTCACAAGGAAAAGTGACCCTCAACGATCAACCTATCAAAGCCGCATTAAAACAAAATATCATCGCCTATGTTCCCCAAACCGAAGATGTGGATTGGAACTTTCCGGTTCTGGTTTCCGATGTTGTGATGATGGGGCGTTATGGGAAAATGGGATTCTTGCGCCGCCCCAGTAAACGTGATCATGACATTGTCAATAAAGCCCTGGAACGGGTTGGGCTGGCAGAACTGCGTGATCGCCAAATTGGTGAACTTTCAGGTGGTCAGAAAAAACGCGCATTTTTAGCCCGCGCATTGGCTCAAGAAGGGAGAGTTTTACTGCTGGATGAACCTTTTACTGGCGTGGACGTTAAAACAGAAAATGCCATTATTGATTTACTTCGTGATTTACGTGACGAAGGACATCTGGTCTTAGTATCAACGCATAACCTCGGCAGCGTCCCTGAATTTTGTGATCACGTTATTTTGATCAACCGAACGGTGCTCGCAAGTGGCCGGACAGAAAACACGTTTACTCAAAAAAATCTGGAAATGACCTTCGGTGGTGTCTTACGCCATATTAATCTTTCCGGCCCTGAATTACATGAGGATGACGATCCACGCTCGCTGACCGTCATTACTGATGATGAACGTGCTGCCGTCTTTTATGGACATAATCATCATATCCCACCACGGCAAAGTCCAAAGCAAAAGGAAAACCAGCCATGATGGAGCTACTTTTACAGCCTTTCAGTTACAACTATATGGTGAAAGCGATGTGGGTGAGTGCCATTGTTGGGGCTGTTTGTGCATTCTTATCCGCTTATCTGATGCTAAAAGGTTGGTCTCTGATGGGAGACGCTCTCTCCCACTCCGTTGTACCTGGCGTAGCCGGTGCATATGCTCTCGGTTTACCTTATGCGGGGGGGGCTTTTTTTACGGGAATGCTCGCCGCCCTGTCAATGACACTGGTGCGTCATATCACTCGGTTACGTGAAGATGCGGTGATCGGTTTTATATTCTCTACTTTTTTTGCCGTCGGATTATTGATCGTTTCTTTAAACCCAACATCCGTGAATGTACAAACCATTATTTTGGGCAATATCTTGGGGATTTCTGATGAAGATGTTTTACAAGTTGAAATCATTATCGCCGTTTCTTTTATTATCTTAATGGTACTTTGGAAAGATTTGTTGGTTGTTTTCTTTGATGAAACTCATGCACGTTCTATTGGATTATCACCGTTACGGTTGAAAATCATTTTCTTCACTTTATTAAGTGCCTGTACTGTTGCTGCATTACAGACAGTAGGCGCTATTTTAGTTATCGCAATGGTAGTCACACCAGGTGCAACGGCTTATTTATTAACCGATAGGTTTAAGCACTTGTTAGTTATTTCTGTTGCCATCGGTTCACTCACAAGTGGTATTGGCGCCTATCTGAGTTATTTTCTCAATGGTGCAACTGGCGGTGTCATTGTTACCATGCAAACAGTCATTTTCTTACTCGCGTTTTTCTTTGCCCCCAAACATGGCATGTTAGCCTCCCGCAGACGAGCCAGAAAGGAATCTCTGGCGTTGATTCAGGAGCAACGCTCATGAACACATTTATTGAATTAATGACTGAACCTTTTATGCATGAATTTATGCGCCGAGCTATCTTTGCTGCCATGATGGTAGGAGCTGTTTGCGCAGTTCTCTCCTGTTACTTGGTTTTAAAAGGCTGGTCGCTGATGGGAGATGCCATTTCCCATGCGGTTTTACCGGGTATCGTGCTTGCTTTTGTAGCAGGGATACCCCTTGCAATAGGGGCTTTCCTTTCCGGTATATTTTGTGCATTTGCCACTGGGTATCTAAAAGAACATAGCAGAATCAAAGAAGATACTGTTATGGGGATTGTTTTCTCAGGGATGTTTGCATTTGGGTTAGTGCTGTTTACTCGTATTGATACGGATCAACACCTGACACACATTTTATTCGGCAGCATACTCGGCATTACTCAACATGAATTGCTGCAAACACTGTGCATCGCAGGGATTACACTGGCTATTGTGTTGTTAAAAAGAAAAGATTTCATGCTCTATTGCTTTGATCCCAATCAGGCACGAGTAGTTGGTCTTCCCGTAAGACTTCTCCATTACGGATTATTATCGCTGTTGGCGCTAACCATTGTCGCATCCTTGCAAGCCGTCGGCATCATCCTCGTCATTGCGATGTTAATCTCACCTGGCATTATTGCTTTTATACTGTGCCGAAGTTTTGATCGCATGCTCATTGTGGCCATGGTTGCTTCTATATCATCCAGCGTGCTTGGAACGATCATCAGCTTCCATATTGATGGTGAAACCGGCCCCTGTATCGTCATTATTCAAGCCATTTTCTTTACTATTGCACTTATTTATGACCAAATAAAATTAGCTTGCAAGAAAGCCAACAAAGGATCGTTTGAAAAAATACTCTCCCAAACGACATCAATTCCAGAAAAATTAAACTAAAAAGAATAAAGTGCCATATCAAATTTGAGATATGGCCTTATTAATTTCCATTAAAATCCCTTTTAGCCTGTTCAAATGTTACATCTGTCTGTAATATAAGCACAGAAACTGTCAACTTAATGAGGTGAACCATGTGGCAAGCAGTGAACCGTCTATTAAGTGAGCATTTTGGTGACGCTGAAATTCGCGATAAAGCGGAATTGACAGGGGGAGATATTCACCATGCCTGGTACATTAAATATGGTGAACAACCTGTTTTTATCAAATCCAACGTGAAAGAAATGCTGCCAATCTTTAAGGCAGAAGCAGAACAACTAGATTTACTGGCTCGCAGCAAAACAATCCGTGTTCCTGACGTTTATGGTGTAGGTCATGACCGCAACTCTAGTTTCCTGTTGCTGGAACATTTACCTATAAAACCCTTTAACCCACATAGTGCGTATCTTTTCGGTCAACACCTTGCAAGGCTACATCAATGGAGTGAACAACCTAAATTTGGTTTTGATTTTGATAACATGCTCGCAACCACCATACAGCCTAACGGGTGGCAAAAACGCTGGAATCACTTTTACGCCGAAAAACGCATTGGATGGCAATTGCAACTTGCCGCTGATAAAGGCATGGTATTTGGGGATATTAGCCAAATTGTCGAAATAATCGGTGATAAATTACATAACCATCACCCTCAACCTTCTCTCCTGCACGGCGATCTATGGCCAATGAACTGTGCATCATTGAACGATAATTGTGCAGTTACTTTTGATCCTGCCTGCTATTGGGGAGACCGTGAATGTGATCTGGCAATGTTGCCTCTTTATCCAGATCTTCCTTTACAAATATTTGATGGTTATCAGAGTGTCTGGCCATTGCCTAAAGATTTCCTTGAGCGCCAACCTATTTACCAACTCTATTATTTATTGAATAGATGTAATCTTTTCGGAGGCGATCATTTTATCTTAGTACAAAAGATAATTAATAATCTTTTATCCGAACAGGCATAAAAAACTTTGTTAATGTGGTAGTTAAAATTCATTACATTAAAAATATGAATTTATTTTAACCAAAGCACTGTATGGAGCGTCCTTGCATAGTCATTAACTATTATTTAATTACATTACCACTCCCCAAAATTTAAATAAGAAATAAGCAATTGCACCGATAATGATAGGTGATATGTAAAGGATAAAAATCTGGCTGAATAAAGAATGACGGGGGAATTTAATTTTAGCTTCTAATTGTTCTTTGGTTATTCCACTTTCCTTCGCAAGTTCGAGGAGCATTTGATCTTCAATGCGCTCTTTGATGAATTTAAATTGACGATACATTCTCAAACCGGACGCACTCATTGCCAAACCAACAAACATCAGAATATAAATAACAAGAAAACTGATATTTTCCCCTGTGATCCCAGTAAGACGAGCTGGATTTGGTGAATGCTTCCAGAAAAAATCCAAAAATGGTGTATTAAATTTAATCATTTCTGTCATCATCCTGAGAAAATCATTTAATACCGCGTTAATACCATCACCTTTAACACCATTACCTTCAACACCATGTTGCCATGCGATCAGATTAACCACTGAGGCAAAAGTTGATAATAAAGACGGTACAAAAATAATCCAGCCCAAGATCCGTTTAGCGATAGCTACATATCCGGCTTGTTGATACGTCATGACATTCTCCATTGGCATAAATCATTTTATTTTTACTCAATGATAGCTCATAAGGAACCAACTTTAATCCTATTAGGAGAATAATTATCTTGTCTTTCCCATAAAAGTATTTCAGCTTTGTTAGCATCCATAACGAGATTTAATTTACTGAAATTGTTACAATTAAATCTCATTAATCACTGTTATTATCGTGGAGAAACTTGGGATGTCATTTCGTTTATCTATAGAAGCCGCCATTTTCCAATCCCTGTTGCACTATACATGACATGGCAGCGCAAACATTAACCACCATATTAGTTAATAACAAATTTTTCCTACTTACCCTCTATCATCCTTGTGCAAAACCCTCTATACTGCCTAACTGTATGTATAAACAGCAATTAACATAAATAATTAGTATAAATCGTTATGACAGCAGAAGGACATCTTCTTTTTTCCGTTGCTAGCCTTGTATTGGCTCACCAACTAGAAATCACACCTGAAATAGCACAGGGAGATTGGTTACATATGCTTCCCGGTGTACTTCTGGCTTCATTGTTACCGGATATCGACCATCCAAGCTCAACGTTGGGCAGATTATTCCGCTTTATATCTATTCCAATAGCACGGTTATGTGGACATCGTGGCTTTACGCACAGTTTATTAGCGCTGCTCGTGGGGGTTACTCTATTCCAGACTGAAATACCTTCTGATTGGCCTATTCCAACTGATTTTGTTCATGCAATGATTATCGGTTATATCAGCCATCTTATTGCTGATATGCTGACGCCTGCCGGTATTCCACTCTTATGGCCACTGAGAATACGTTTTTGTTTCCCTATCCTTAGAGGTAAAGAGCGTAAAAAAGGCGAACGTTTCATTGCCGTATTGGTTGTGGTGATCGCTATAATCCTTCCACAACATATCAACTTTTCATTTACTCACTATTTCGACAAATTACAATTTAACAAATTATCGTTTGATAAATTACCTATTGATAAGCTACAGAATTTCTACAAATAGCTGATCAATTCACATGCAGTCAATACCGTAACCCCATTTTAAAATGGGGTTACTAGTTAAAACCAAATAGAAAATCAACAGAAACACATTAGGATATATAACTAATCAAACTAGTTAGTGAAAATGATTATATCAAATTCCATTTAATTATAAGTAAGCAACTTCTTATACTGATAATATTCTCCCTTAAACATTTCATGGTATGTATTCGATAGATTTAAAATTGAAATACAACTTACAAATCAGAAGATTAAGAGAAAATAGAATACACTTTTCTCATCATCCAGAACGATTACATATCATGCAAAAAAATATATATCACATATAAGTTTTGGAGACTAGGGATGAATTTACCACTCATCATCAACGTGCTCGTTTTTGTAGCACTGCTTGTTTTATTAGCAAAAACAAGTTCAAATCAATGGAGCTTGTCCAAAAAAGTGCTTGTAGCTCTAGTCGTAGGTGTCGTTTTTGGGCTGGCATTAAACATCATTTATGGAACAGATAACCCTACCGTGAAAGAATCAATTCAGTGGTTCAATATTGTCGGTAATGGTTATGTACAATTACTACAAATGGTTATCATGCCATTGGTTTTCGCTTCCATCCTAAGCGCCGTTGCACGCTTACATAAAGCCTCTTCCTTAGGGAAAATCAGCTTTCTTACCATTGGCACATTATTGTTCACTACCTCAATTTCCGCTTTAATCGGCATATTAATTGCCAATTTATTTGGGCTAAGTGCAACTGGACTCATTCAAGGCACTCAAGAAACAGCGCGTTTATTAGCAATCGAAAGCAATTATATTGGCAAAGTTGCAGACATGAGCGTGCCTCAAATCATTCTCTCTTTTATCCCCAAAAATCCCTTTGCTGATCTGACAGGAGCACGGCCTACTTCCATTATTAGTGTTGTCATTTTTGCGACATTCTTAGGCATTGCCGCCCTACAAATGCTAAAAGATGATCATGAACGCGGTAATCGGGTTCTCGTTGCTATTGATACAATGCAGGCATGGGCAATGAAACTGGTTAGGTTGGTTATGCGCCTCACACCCTATGGCGTAATGGCGCTAATGACCAAAGTTGTTGCCAGTTCCAATATCCATGATATTACTCAATTAGGTAATTTTGTTGTTGCTTCTTACATCGCGCTTGGCCTGATGTTCGTTGTACATGGTGGGCTTTTGGCATTCACGGGAATTAATCCCCTGAAATTCTTTAAAAAAGCAGGCCCTGTACTGACATTTGCATTTACCAGCCGTTCAAGCGCGGCAAGTATCCCTTTGAATGTTGAGACACAAACTCGCCGCCTAGGTGTACCTGAGTCCATTGCCAGCTTCTCTGCTTCTTTTGGTGCGACTATTGGACAAAATGGTTGTGCGGGTATTTATCCGGCCATGCTGGCAGTGATGGTGGCGCCAACTGTAGGTATTGATCCCTTTGATCCTGTGTGGATTGCGACACTTGTGGGAATTGTGACTATCAGCTCTGCCGGTGTTGCTGGCGTTGGTGGTGGAGCAACATTTGCAGCTTTGATTGTTTTGCCTGCCATGGGACTCCCTGTCACCTTAGTGGCACTGCTAATTTCTGTTGAACCTCTGATTGACATGGGACGTACCGCATTAAATGTTAATGGTGCGATGACAGCAGGGACAATCACCAGTCAATTGATGGGAAAAACCAATAAAGAAGTGTTTTCGCAAGATGAAAAAGTGGTATTAAACCAGTCTTAATTCAAAAGAGATTAAAATAGGATCAACTAATAAAGCCGAGGGTCATGATAAACCTCGGCTTTGTATTTTATCGCATTATTTTAGGTATTCACCGCTGCGAAGCGCTTCAATACGCTTGTCCAATGGCGGATGGGACAAGAACAATTCACTGAAACTCTTCGATTTGCCATTAATACAGAATGCCATCATTCTCCCCTCTTCCTGAGGTTCATAGCTGGTCTTAAGACGTTGCAACGCAGCAATCATCTTTTCGCGTCCAACCAATTTTGCTGACCCTGCATCTGCATGGAATTCACGGTAACGGGAGAACCACATGGTAATAATACTTGCCAGAATACCAAATACGATCTCCAACACCATGGAGAGCACCATGTAGACAATGGGATTGCCATTACTGCTGCTCTCACTTTCATCATCGTTGCTGGAAAGGAAACTTGCAGCAGCCTGTGCAATGATACGTGAAATGAAGATAACGAATGTATTCACGATACCCTGCAATAATGTCATGGTCACCATATCACCATTAGCGATATGGCTAATTTCATGTGCAATGACGGCCTCAGCCTCATCACGGCTCATATTGTTCAATAACCCTGTACTAACCGCAACCAGTGAAGCATTACGACGTGCCCCTGTTGCAAATGCGTTAATATCCAAGGCATCATAGATAGCCACCTGTGGCATAGTAATTCCAACCTGATCTGCCTGACGACGTACCATCTCCATCAACCAAGCTTCCGTTTCGTTGGAAGGATTTTCAATAACCTGACCACCAACAGAACGCAGTGCCATCCATTTCGACATGAATAAAGAAATGAATGCACCACCAAAACCAAACAAACCAGCCATAATCATGAGACCAGCAACACTGCTCCGCTGAACTCCTGTAAGTGAAAGTACTATTCCAAACACCACCATAACAGCAAGGTTTGTGAGAAGGAATAAGGCGATTCTCATCATATAAATTTGCTTCCTTTAATGATCAAAAACAGTTCAACTAAGCGTTAAGCCATAAAATGGGGGTTACCCCCCTATTATTCAAGTTTTTTAACAGGTTAAACGATAGAAAAACATAACTTTACAATAATGATAAAAGGCCAACTATCAAGCCGGCCTTTTATCTATAACGAATTTTAAAACTATTTTTAAAACTATTTTTAAAACTATTTCGTTACAGCCAATTCAGCAGGCTGGTGCGCTAAATCCAGTGCAATTTTTACAGACTCATCTAAGTAAGGGTCTGGCCCTTTATAATCTTTTGATAAATCGTCAAATGACTTGAGCAACTTTTTGCCTTCCCGTTTAAAGCGCTCATTAATGTGATTTAGCCTGATTGTTTCGTATTCTTTGTTTTCTTTTTCTCTTTGAGCATAGTTCAAGGTGATAACACCATTACGTTCTTTGATGATTTTCTGGTAAGCAATATCTTGTTTGATATATTTAAACTCAGGATCATTCATAATCCGTTGATTATGCAGTTTAGTCAGTAACGGCTTTAATTCTGAAATCACTTTCAAAGAAGAATAATGTGCAGGCTGAATACTGTCCCAAGGTAAGGCGTTATCCTCTTGGCTTTCCCCGGTTTCAGAAGGCACTTCCCCTGTCGGCATAACGATATCAGGCGTTACCCCCTTAAGCTGGGTGCTGCCACCATTTATTCGATAAAATTTCTGGATAGTGTATTGTACAGAACCAATCTCTGGCCACTCAGGTCGCAGCATCTGATCATAAATGCGATTCAAAGGGCGGTATTGCTGAACAGTCCCTTTACCGAAGGAAGGGTCTCCCACAATTAATCCACGACCATAATCTTGCATCGCTGCTGCAAAAATTTCAGACGCAGAAGCACTTCTATTATCAATCAAAACAACCAGAGGTCCTTTGTAGTATGTTGCCTCATCCGTATCGGCTTCCACTTTAACTCTGCCGGTATTATCGCGGATCTGGACAACAGGCCCTGTAGGAATGAATAAGCCAGATAACGATACTGCTTCCGTCAACGCGCCACCACCATTGCCGCGCAAATCAACGACAATCGAGGAAATCCCCTGTTTAGTTAGCTTCTGCAACTGTACTTTTACATCGTTAGTTAAGCCAACATAGAAACTAGGGATATCCAGAATACCTACTTTCTCTTTCCCTACGGTTTTCACCGACATCTTGACAGCTTTATCTTCAAGACGGACACTGTCACGGGTTAAAGTAATAATATGGTTTTTTGCCCCTTTCGTATTTGGAATGATTTCAAGGCGGACTTTACTCCCTTTCGGCCCTTTAATAAGAGCAACAACATCCTGCAAACGCCATCCAACAACATCGACAATGGGCTTGCCTGCCTGCCCAACACCAATGATTTTATCCCCAACTTTCAATAAATGACTTTTAGCCGCAGGCCCCCCTACAACCAATGAAGCAATGGAAATATTTTCATCATCAGAGATCAAAGTAGCACCGATGCCTTCAAAAGACAGGCTCATCTCTGAATTAAACTGTTCTGTATCACGCGGTGAAAGATAGCTAGTATGTGGGTCGATTTCACGGGCAAAAGCCATCATGATATTTTGGAAAACATCTTCACTTTTGGTTTGTGTAAGGCGTTTCAACCACCTCTGATAGCGTTTGTTTAGAATTTCTCTAATTTCTTTATCATTTTTGCCAGATAACTTAAAGTTTATCCAGTCAAACTTGATCTTAGCATCCCAAAGTTTATTCAACTCCTCAACACTCTTTGGCCATGGTGCCTTCGTACGGTCAGCTTCGATTGTGTCATGGCCGTTTACATCAACGGGTTGATCTAAACGAGAAAGCACGTATTGATAGCGCTCAAAACGGCGCTTTTGCATCAGATTGAAGAGGTCATAAGGAAGTTTCAGATCGCCATTTTCAAGTTCTTTTCCTAACTTTCCTTTTCGAGTCGCAAACTGTGCGATATCAGAGGCCAAAAAAACATTGTGTCCATAATCCAGTTGATTCAGGTAACGGTCAAAAACTTTTCCTGAAAAATCCGCATCCAGATAAAACTGGCGATAGTGAGAGCGGAGAAAGCGGGAAACAATCCGCTGACTTACTGTGGAATGTTGGGATTCCGGTTTTAGATCTGGCAACTGGCTCAGACTAATAATAGCGGTATTGTGACCATTAATGACATTGGCGTTGGTAGCATGGCCACCACTAGCGACATTGTCATTAATAGTATCTGCATAACCTGTACTAAAAAATGATAGACCTAAAACGCAAGCCAAAATAATGAGTTTGTTCATGCCCAAGTTGGCCTCCGTATCAGAACTTTAAGTGTTCTGCGCGTACAATCATTGCTAAACCAGTAGGTAACTGCACCCTTACACCATCTTTTGCAATTTCAAGCACAGATGCGTTCACTAGGCTCTTTCCTACATTGACTTTGATTGTCTGACCGACTGTCAAAGAGGATACGTCAGTGACTGAAGTTAATTCAGGTTGTGCAATTTTCTTGATGGTTTTGTCTGCTGGTTTACGCGATTGTTGCTGACGGTCTTGCGAACGTGCTGGACGTTTTTCATCATCGCCTGATCTCTTTTGACGGCGAGGCACCGGCTTCTTATTCACAGGACGATCATTTTTCTTGTCAGATACGTTTTCAGCTTCACGTTTCTTGGCACGCTGCTCGGCGCGTTGAGCCTGTACCCGTGCTTTCGCTTCCGCCAGTTGTTGACGCGCATGTTCAATATGTTCAACTTCCAGCTCGCCACACATGTTCCCGTCAAGGTCAACACGCTGAGCGCCTTCCTTTACACCATAGAGATAGCGCCAACTGGAAGTATACAAACGCAGGGCAGAACGGAGCTGTGTTTTACTTAAACACTCTTCCTCCTGAATGCGTTCAACGATGTCCTGAAAGATCCCAATCTTCAAAGGACGTGCTTCACCTTCTGCTACAAAGCAAAGCGGGAAGCGCTCAGCCAAGAAAGCAATGACTTCTTTACTACTGTTCAACTTAGGTTGATTTTCCATGAAATTTCCTGATTACAACGGTTTTGCCAACCAGCGCAGGCATGAACAGGCGACATTATAATAGCGTTGCTGATAAATGCCACGTTATACGTATGTTAAGTTACGTTCTGTTGTAGATATTTTGACACAACACATTGTCCCAAATGGTTACAAAGCCTGATAACTAGCGCTTTCAAGCCATTTTCATCATGCTCGTCAAACCGATCAAAAACCGTGCTATCAATATCCAAAACACCAATAACATGCCCATTGATTACCAAAGGAAGCACAATTTCAGCATTACTGGTGGCATCGCAGGCTATATGACCAGAGAAAGTATGCACATCGGAAATACGCTGTATACTCTTATTTGCAACAGCTGTTCCACATACACCTTTTCCTATTGGAATGCGAACGCAAGCGTTCTTGCCCTGAAATGGCCCTAATATTAGGGTATCATTATCTACTAAATAAAAGCCAACCCAATTAACATGATCCAAACGTTCGCATAACAATGCACTTGTGTTAGCAAGAGAAGCAATAAAGTCGTACTCCCCTGACAGCAGTGCTATCAAGCTATCTGCTAGTTCTTGATAAAACTGATTCTTATCCATAAGCCCCTACACAATAGATATAAATTAAACAAAACATTAACAATGGTTTTACACAAGGTTTTTGCCATATCTAACAGACTATTTCTGAACGTGATCTGTCACTATGACTTGAAATTTCTTTCAGAATACCGTTTCTCTTCCTGAATTTAAATTTTCTTTAATTATTTTTACCAGTATTCACTTATAAAATTTAGGGCGATATCACAGCTTAATTAAAAGATGGCCTGACTTACATTCAGGATTGTGCCTTTGTTCATATTTTTATGATAAATAAAAAAAGGCCGAGTTCATTCCTCTACTCGGCCTAGGGAAAAATGGCTCTATCAAAGAGCCTTGCGCTAAAAGTTACCATTGAGGTAGAACAACTTACCATTTAAAGCGTAGTTGACATGCAATGATTTACCAAGTTTTAGCCATTATCGGTTGAATGGGACAGGGTCACATAAAGTCAATGCGGCTTGCTGAAATGGCTCAATACTCATTTTTTGGTTGGGATGTTCAGGATCATTTAAAAGGATAGTATCTAATGATGATGCAATAACTTTATTGGATTTCATCAGTTGTATCGCTTGATCATTCAACGGATACTGCATCAGTGTACTAGGATTTATCACAAACAACGCGCCACCTGACCGACAATCAAGCATAACCTCTTCGCGGGTAAATGCCCATTGTTTGCCAAACTGTAGTTTACTAATCGTTTTTATCGGTGCAGCGACTCCCTGAAAAGAGAGAAGCAAAAAAGCCAGCGCCCAAAATACTTGTTTCATTATCATTCCCCTGATAGATACATGTCGTGATTTTATCGCTAATTTTCCTGTTTATGTACTCAGATTTGCCTCAATCGTTCAAAGATCACACAGGAGGTTGCGTTGCAAAAATCGCTACGCATAACAATGCCGTTGTACCCAGAATCATTTCCAGCCAGCTATTGATGATCAATTGCTGATAACTGCCTTTCTGCTTTAACGTTGGCACTAAGATATAGCGATTAATCAAAGCCAAAAGTACCATTCCAATAACCATAATTATTTTTAGCCATAACATGGATTGATATTCAGAAAGTGTTCGATTGAAAATAGGCCAACCCGGAATGAGAATCACACTACTCACAATTCCTGTCACAATCACCAGAAACACAGCAAAATGCCCATAAAGAGAGAATTTTCTCATGGCTGTTACGCTATGTGAATAGAGGTCAACCGCGATATTTTCGCGATGAGAGGATAAGTTTGTTTCTGATGTCTGCCTTAAGCGCAAAAATTGTAGACACAATAAAAATGGCCACAATCCACCAAACCAGTAACCTGCGCTCAATAAATGGATAACTTGATTGACTTGAAGAAACAATCCTAGACTCCCTTCATACATCGCCGCATGTCCAATGAAGGCATGGCTGGCGAGTAGAATGGTTGAGCAACCCAACAACAGGAAATTTCTGACCTTAATATTGGAAAGGAACAATCCGCCGACCGCAAAAAAAGCGATCAATAACTGCCATTTCCATACTTGCCCAAAAGAGGTTCCCAATACCGCTAGCCAGATATCCAGAGCATAAACATCGTGCCAGCCATCCCCCATCAATCCAGCCTGTGCAATAAACCAGACGATTGAGGTTATGAAAACCAGCACAGTGCTGATTAAAACTCCCACTTTCAGCCGTTCTCTCATTAACGCCGAGAAATGACCAGAAACCAGCATTACCGTGAATAAGCTCAGGCCAAACATCAACATCACAACCACAAAATGAGAGAAACGGCAAAATACGTATAGCGCCTCTAGAGAAATCATTATCTTACAGTGAAACTATAAACGCCTTTGGTTTTATGACCATCGACGGAGAGCACACTCCAGTCAACACGGTATTTTCCTGCAACAAGTTGCCCTTCAACTGGCAGGATTAACTGAGTTTTAGTTTCAGGATCAAGCGCCAATTTACCTGTTTTAACCGCACTCTTTTCTGGACCAATCAATTTTACCTGACTGAACCCAAGTTCAATACGTTCTGAGAAGCTCAAGGTGATGGCTTGTGGGGCAGTTTCAATCGTTGTGTTTTCTGCGGGAGTCTGATCTTTCAAATGTGCATGAGCCAAAGCCTGCTGGCAAGACATGCCGACAAACAGAACCACAAGAGCAGATAATTTGGTCCAGAATGAACGGATGTTAAGAATAGACATATAGATAACCCTTTAATATGTAGATGAATTTTTTATACTTGAAGGGAGATTCTATACCAAAAAATCTGTTTAATCTGCGGTAATTGGCGAGTAATGTCCTGACCTGTGAGGCACTACGCAAAAATGGGGATATTAGGGAGCTAAAGAGAGAGCCGTAACTCCCATTTCACCGCGCATAAAAAAACACACGGAGAAATGGGAACTACGGTGAAAAACAATTAAAACAATTCAATCAGGCGTGTGCTGGCGCCATAGATAATCCCTTAAGATCTTTATCCAGCAAAAACAGAGATTTTCCGCTTTCGCCCACCATATCCAATTTATCCAGGATGGATTTAAACAGTTTCTCTTCTTCGTGCTGTTCAGCAACATACCACTGTAAGAAATTAAAGGTGGAGTAATCTTGTGTTGTCATCGCGACATGAGCGAGCTTATTGATCTCTTCTGTGATCAGTTTTTCATGCTCATAAGTTTGATTGAACACATCTGAGATAGACTTGAATTCAACAGGAGGAGCCTGAATAGCACCCAATACAGGCATTGAACCCGTGTCGCCCAAATAATCAAACAAACGTTGCATATGTTGCATTTCTTCCTGCGAATGGGTTCTTAAAAACGCAGCGGCACCTTCATATCCCTTATCACTACACCATGCACTCATTTGCAAGTATAAATTCGCAGAGTAAAATTCCAGATTTAATTGTTCGTTTAATTTTTTGATCATTTCTTGTTTTAACATCGGCCGATTCTCCTAATTATTCGTTAAACTCGGCGTATTATGCCAATTAAAACCGCATAAGACAAAAATAAAATTAAAATATTTAACACATTGATAATAAACAATTTATTTATAAAAAACCAACAAGAATAAATCTCATTAAATATAAGAAAATAAGAATTAGTTTTATTTAATTAAATTTTTATGCAAAAAAACATTTTTAATAAAAATGAGAATTGATATTATTTATATTTATCAAGGTGCTTTTTTGTCCTTTTTAAACAACTTGTCAAACAAAAAAGAGTTGATTAATTTTCTTTCCAGAGAAATAAAAAATACGTTTTCAGAGAGGCCAGTATGGAACATAACTTAGCCAAGTTATCTAAAGATGAGATGGATAAGGTCAATGTTGATTTAGCAGCATCCGGTGTTGCTTTTAAAGAACGCTATAACATGCCTGTGATCCCTGACACCGTTGAGCAATCACAACCCTCACACCTGCGGGAATATTTCCAGCAGCGCTTGCAGCACTACCGCCAGCAATCAAGGTTACTGTCACGTCTGCCTTATGAGCCGAAAAGTCGTTGACAGGATGATAAGGTAAAAAGGATAACCACCTCTTTGCGGGTGGTTATCTCCGCTATTTTCCAGCAAATTTATCCGTCGCCTTGATGAGTTGGTGTAAAATGCCCGCTTCATCAAAAGAATGGCCAGCGCCTTCCACAATATGCAGTTCAGCCTCCGGCCAGGCTTTTGCCAAATCCCACGCATTCTGTACCTGACAGGCCATATCATAGCGCCCATGAATAATCACTGCGGGAATATGCCTGATCACATCAATGTGGTTCAGTAATTGCTGCGTTTCATCCATAAAACCATTATTGATAAAGTAATGATTTTCAATACGCGCAAATGCCAAAGCAAAATTCTCTTCGGAGAAAGAATCTGAGTTTTCAGAAGGCAACAATGTTACTGTTTCGCCTTCCCAGAGACTCCATAAACGCGCAGCTTCCAACTGCACTTGCAAATCTTCACTCGTCAGCCGTTTGTTATAGGCGAATATCACATCCTTACGCTCTTCTTCCGACAGGATAGATAATGTACGTTCCCATTTTTCCGGGAAAAAACGAGAAGCGCCTTCTTGATAATACCACTGCAATTCTTGGGGACGGAGCAAGAAGATCCCTCGCAATACTAATTCTGACACCCTGTCCGGATGTTTTTCAGCGTAAGCTAAAGACAGCGTTGATCCCCATGAGCCACCAAAAACCAACCACTTCTCAACGCCTATGAGATGACGCAGCCGTTCAAGATCTTCGATCAAATGCCAGGTTGTATTATTTTCCAGGCTGGCATGAGGCTTAGAACGCCCGCAACCACGCTGATCAAATAACATAATATGGTAACGTTCGGGATCGAATAACCGGCGATGATAGTTTGCTATTCCACCACCAGGGCCACCATGAATGAATACCGCAGGCTTACCTGCCGGATTACCGCACAACTCCCAATAAATCTGGTGCCCGTCTCCCGTCTCTAAGTATCCTGTTTGATACGCATTATAAGCGGGGTAGAGTTTTCGTTGTTCCGTCATAAGGCCCTCTCACTGTTTAAACAAAACGGGATACTCTCCAGTATCCCGCACATATTTACAGAAAAGATAGTGTGACAAATTTTTACTTCACTTCACTATAACTGATAGTCTCTTTTTGACAATCAATGGTGACATTGTAACTTTTGTCTTTTTTTGTCCCCCGGACGATAAGTGGAACCTGCAACGTGTTCGCATCACCCGTAATATCGTTGACATTTACCCATGCAATCGGTTTTGACGTGCCTAATTGCTTTCTGTCTTTATCCCAATGATTAATCCGATTTTGTAAAAAATCTTGCTTAACCTGTGCCGCCACTTGATCTTTGGTTAAATTTTGGCAAGAAATAAACTTCGCCACACGCTCGTTTTCAGCCGCGCTTGTAGTAAACGAAACAGAAAGCAGAACACCTGCACTCAATAAACCAATACGATGAATAAACTGATTTGCCTTCATATTTACCTCCTATTACCTTGCAAATAATATGGATTAAAAGTTGCGATAAATTAACATGTAGTAGAAAGTAATTATGTGAGTTTTGTTAAAAATGCGTTGCGATTAGTTTTCGTCATCCTCAAATAAAACAGGGATCTGCTCTTTACCCTGATGCTTTTCGCGCAATTCCTGAGCAACAATGGCAATGGCTTCGCCACTGCCCATCCCTTCGGAAATGAGCTGATGGATCTTTTCTACGGCAGCTTGCTGCTCTTCATGGGATAGTGCCGGCATACCTGAAAACATAGCGATAACCTCAAACAAAACATAACAATTAATGGCAGGCAGCGATTATAGCCTTTTTTATCTCAAGTCAGGAGTGGGATTATGTGATAATCTCCGCCGATTAATATGTTACTCCTTGTGAATTGCCAAACACGATACTGATTCTGTCATGAAAATTGCATTACAAAAACGGCAACTACCTTATTCTCCTGATCTTGCCATTCACTATTTCGCCCCGCTTTCTGCATTACCTTGGGCGATGCTGTTACATTCCGGAACGGCTGAACATCCGCATAATCGCTTTGATATCCTCGTCGCTGAACCTGTGACAACATTTGTCACTCAAGGAAAATCGACCGAAATTAATCATCATGGTCAGGTTGCTCTTTCTCAGGAAGATCCCTTCCTGTTGCTGAAAAACCATCTTCACGCCTCTGGTATCAATGCGCAGTTTGATCCGAATCTCCCTTTTCAAGGAGGCGCATTAGGGATATGGGGATACGATCTTGGGCGACGCATCGAAAAGTTACCCGAATTAACCGCCAATGAACTGGGCTTCCCTGATATGGCCATCGGTATCTACGATTGGGGAATCATTATTGATCATCAGCTCCAACAGGCAACATTATTGAGCTACCACAATATTGACGAACGGCTGATATGGCTGGAGTCTTTGCAAGAAAATCGGCAAGAAGATTTTTCGCTGACCAATCCGTGGCAATCCAACATGACAGCCCAGCAATACCACGAAAAAATTGCTCAAATCCACCGCTACCTGCGAGAAGGGGATTGCTATCAAGTCAATTTATCCCAACGGTTTCATGCCAATTATCAGGGCGATGAATGGCAGGCATTTATCCGACTCAATGAGAGTAATCGGGCGCCTTTTTCTGCCTTTATCCGCTTACCTGAGCACTGTGTTATCAGCATTTCACCTGAACGTTTTATTCTTCTGGAAGATAACCACATTCAGACTCGTCCGATAAAAGGAACACGGCCACGATTACCAGACCCCGCAGAAGATCAACGGCAAGCCGAGAAATTAGCCAGTTCACGGAAAGATCGCGCTGAAAACCTGATGATTGTTGATCTGTTGAGAAATGATATTGGGCGGGTGGCGACTCCCGGCTCAGTCAAAGTCCCTGAGTTATTTGTTGTCGAACCTTTTCCGGCCGTACATCATCTGGTCAGCACCGTCACCGCAACCTTGCCTGACACCTATCACGCCACTGATTTACTGCGGGCCTGTTTTCCGGGGGGATCAATTACGGGAGCGCCTAAAATTCGCGCTATGGAAATCATTGAAGAATTGGAACCGCATCGCAGGCATGGATATTGTGGTGCGATTGGCTATATTAGTTTCTGCGGTACAATGGACAGCAATATTACTATTCGTACCTTACTGACAGAAAAAGGAAAAATTTACTGTTGGGCAGGTGGTGGTATCGTCGCAGACAGCATTGCTGAAAAAGAGTATCAGGAAACATTTGATAAACTCGGGCGGATCTTACCTCAATTAGGGGAACTCTCTCTACCATGACATCGATTTCTGACTTCATCCATCGGTTTCAATTACAGCTTCCTGCACGGCCGGCACATTTGGCGCACAACCCACGGAATGCTGCGGTGTTATTGCCGATCATATGTAAGCCAGAACCCACGCTGTTACTCACTCAACGCTCCGCACATCTCCGCTCCCATGCGGGGCAAATTGCTTTTCCCGGCGGAGCGGCAGATCCGGAAGACGCTTCCCTGATTGCTACTGCCTTGCGTGAGGCAGAAGAAGAAGTCAGCCTGCCGCAGAATAAAGTGCAAATACTGGGGCAATTAGCCCCGTTGGACAGTATCGGCGGTTATTGTGTGACTCCGGTCATTGGCCTGATTGCCGAACCTATTGCTTTTCGAACCAATCCAGCCGAAGTCGCCGGCATTTTTGAAATTCCCCTGTCTGATGCCCTTTCCCTGCCCCATTATCGCTATCTGGATATAAAACGTCGCAACCAGCAGCGCCGGGTCTATTTTTACTGGCATCAGGAGCATATGATTTGGGGATTAACCGCGGCTATTATTTATCGTTTAGCGCAGCAAGTGCAAAAAATAGCCTGAGCTGGACATAAAATGCCATAAAACTGTGCATTACTTATCCATAATCATATCAATTGCTATTATAATTAAAAAAAAACTGTAAACTCCTTTATCAACACTACCAAATAACAGTAAAGTAGCGCGCTTTATATAAATAACTATATCTCTTTCTTCTTAAAGGAGTCTGGCGTGATTAGCGTTTTCGACATGTTTAAGGTGGGTATTGGCCCATCCAGCTCTCATACTGTTGGTCCTATGAAAGCAGGCAAACAATTTGTCGATGATCTTGTAAACCAAGGGGTAATGTCCTCTATCACGCGTGTAGCTGTTGATGTATACGGCTCACTTTCATTAACCGGGAAAGGTCACCATACGGATATCGCTATCATCATGGGTTTGGCAGGTAATATGCCGGCAACCGTTGATATTGATTCAATTCCAGGTTTTATTCGTGATGTTGAGCAAACTGAACGTTTGCCGCTGGCAAATGGTTTACACGAAGTCGATTTTCCTCGCGATGGCGGTATGAACTTCCGTAGCGATAACCTATCACTGCACGAAAACGGCATGCAAATTCATGCGTTCGCCGGTGACGAAAAAGTCTACAGCAAAACCTACTACTCTATCGGTGGTGGTTTTATTATTGATGAAGAACATTTTGGCAAGCCATCCCAAGATTCCAAACCTGTTTCTTACCCTTACAGCTCGGCGGCAGAATTGCTGATGAACTGTAACAAGACAGGCTTGTCTCTTTCTGGCTTGATGATGAAAAATGAGTTGGATTTACACAGCAAAGAAGAAATTGCTGAGTATTTCGCGGATGTCTGGGCAACCATGCAGGCCTGTATTGAACGTGGCCTGAACACCGAAGGGGTTTTGCCAGGCCCCCTGCGTGTTCCCCGCCGTGCAGCAGCCTTGCACCGTATGCTGACATCCTCAAACAAATTGTCTAATGACCCAATGAATGTGGTTGATTTAATCAATATGTTTGCCCTGGCCGTCAATGAAGAAAACGCCGCCGGCGGCCGTGTTGTTACCGCACCAACCAATGGGGCATGTGGTATCGTCCCTGCCGTCTTGGCCTATTACAACCACTGCATTGAACCGGTGACACCGGAACTGTACACCCGCTATTTCCTTGCGTCTGGTGCTATCGGCATCCTGTATAAGATGAATGCTTCTATTTCTGGTGCGGAAGTTGGCTGTCAGGGTGAAGTCGGCGTTGCGTGTTCGATGGCAGCGGCCGGCATTGCAGAATTACTTGGCGCCAGCCCTGAACAGGTTTGCATCGCAGCAGAAATTGGCATGGAACATAACCTCGGCCTGACTTGTGACCCTGTCGCGGGACAAGTGCAAGTTCCCTGCATTGAACGTAATGCGATCGCTTCAGTCAAAGCGATCAATGCTGCCCGCATGGCACTCCGCCGTACCAGTGAACCGCGTGTTTCTCTCGATAAAGTGATTGAAACCATGTATGAAACCGGCAAGGACATGAACGCGAAATACCGTGAAACTTCACGCGGGGGTTTGGCGATAAAAGTTCAGTGTGACTAATGTAAGGTATCACTCACTGATTTTGTGATGAGTGATATTTTTGACTGTTTTTTTGCCATATCTACATGCTAGCCTAAATAATATCCCTGCCATTTGGTGGGGATATTTTTTTTGGCTGAAACGAATTAACAAAGTACATTATTTTCCATTTTCCGCTAAAAATATCACGATTTTTTTATGAAGAAATTAATAAAATGTTACCGGAAACAGAGATAAAAACCCATAACATGCAAATTTGCAGTATTTAAAATCTATAATTTCTATTTACAAAGAATAAAACATCATTTTAACCTGTCAAAACAGTCTGTCTTAATTTTTCTGACTGACAGCAATTTTCTTAAAGGCTGCAAATGATAATCTAATGACATATTTTCTTATGTAACAAAATATAAAACCACGCGAAATGAAATTTTGAGTATATTTTAGACACGGTTTTATATCTACAACTATCCTTTTGATTAATAGGAAGTTCAATACATTAGAAATATTGAGTATGAGCTTGCAGTAAGTCTAAGTTCAATCGTTATAGAAAGGGGAAAACAAGTGAGTATAGCCATTATGATTGGCACACACGGGGCTGCGGCAGAACAACTGCTGCATACCACAGAGATGTTGATTGGAGAACAGGAAAATGTCTCTTATATCGACTTTGTACCCGGTGAAAATGCTGATACGTTATTCGAGAAATACAACAAAAAACTGGAATCGCTGAATACAGAACAAGGTGTTCTATTTTTCGTCGATACTTGGGGCGGTAGTCCATTCAATGCCGCAAACCGTATTGTGCTTGATAAAGATAACTACGAAATCGTCACGGGGGTAAATGTCCCGATGCTGGTTGAAGCGTTCATGTGCCGTGATGATGATCCTTCTATGGAAGAGCTGGTTTCCGTTGCATTGGAAACCGGCAGGGAAGGTATCCGGGCGCTTAAAACCGTACAAGCTGAAGAAGAAACTGCAAAACCTGAGCCTGTCAAACCAACCGCTGCACCTGCTGTTTCAGCAACCCCCATTGCAACAACTTCTGCGGGCGGCCATATGAAGATTGCCCTCGCACGTATTGATGATCGCCTTATCCACGGTCAAGTTGCTACCCGCTGGACGAAAGAAACTAACGTCAAGCGCATCATCGTGGTCAGTGATGACGTTGCCCAAGATACGGTGCGTGCTACTTTGTTGAAACAAGTTGCACCTCCCGGTGTCAGCGCACATGTTATCGACGTTGCCAAATGCGTTCGGGTTTACAACAACCCCAAATACGCCAATGAGCGCGTGATGCTACTATTCACCAATCCAACCGATGTCCTGCGTATTGTCGAAGGGGGTGTCGCCATTGAATCCATAAACATCGGTGGCATGGCTTTCCGTCAAGGAAAAACCCAGATCAACAACGCCATTTCCGTTGATCAGACTGACATTGAAGCCTTTGAGAAACTGAACGCTCGCGGTATAGAACTTGAAGCCCGCAAGGTTGCCAGTGATACTCGCCTAAATATGATGGATCTGCTGAAAAAAGTTTAAAAATAACAACAGATGTCACTTTACTTACCATTACTGAATAACAAAATTCTTACCAAATTACATTTGGTTACAGGAGAAAAACAATGGACATTACCGTTGTTCAACTTGTGTTGATATTCATCGTTGCCTGTATCGCAGGCATGGGTTCCATTCTTGATGAATTTCAATTTCACCGCCCGTTGATTGCTTGTACATTAATCGGCTTAGTGCTCGGCGATGTGAAAACCGGCATTATCATCGGCGGTACACTGGAGATGATTGCCCTTGGCTGGATGAATATCGGTGCCGCAGTCGCTCCCGATGCTGCATTGGCCTCCATCATTTCGACTATTCTGGTTATCGCGGGTGGGCAAGATGTCGGTGCCGGTATTGCGTTAGCCATTCCTCTGGCGGCGGCGGGTCAAGTTTTGACGATCCTTGTCCGTACCCTGACGGTAGGTTTCCAACACGCCGCCGATAAAGCGGCAGAAAACGGCAATCTTCGTGCGATCAGCGTTCTTCACATTTCAGCGTTAATGCTGCAAGCCATGCGGATCGCCATCCCTGCCCTGATTGTTGCGATATCCGTCGGCACCTCGGAAGTTCAGCACATGTTAAACTCCATTCCCGAAGTCGTCACCAGCGGCCTGAATATCGCCGGCGGTATGATCGTGGTTGTCGGTTATGCCATGGTGATTAACATGATGCGCGCGGGTTATCTGATGCCTTTCTTCTACCTTGGCTTCGTCACGGCAGCTTTCACTGACTTCAACCTGGTTGCATTAGGTGTGATTGGTATTGTCATGGCAATCCTGTATATCCAGCTTAGCCCAAAATACAATCAATCACAGGCAGCCGCTCCTGCCGGCCATGCCGCAAACGACCTTGATAACGAATTAGATTAAGAGGATCAACAACATGTCAGAGACAACAAATATGGGTCAGAAGAAGCTGACACGCAGCGATATTCGCGGTGTATTCCTCCGCTCTAACCTGTTTCAAGGTTCATGGAACTTTGAACGGATGCAGGCTCTCGGTTTTTGCTTCTCAATGATCCCTGCCATTCGTCGTTTGTATCCAGAGAATACCGAAGAAAGGAAGCAAGCCCTCAAACGGCACATGGAATTTTTTAATACTCATCCTTATGTGGCGGCGCCTATTCTGGGTGTCACGATGGCAATGGAAGAGCAGCGTGCCAATGGCGCTGACATTGATGACGGTGCTATCAACGGTATCAAAGTCGGTTTGATGGGCCCGCTGGCCGGTGTCGGTGATCCTATTTTCTGGGGAACCGTTCGTCCCGTCTTCGCCGCGCTGGGTGCAGGAATTGCCATGAGTGGTAGCTGGATGGGCCCCGTGCTGTTTTTCATCCTGTATAACGCCGTGCGACTACTGACCCGCTACTTCGGTGTCTCTTATGGCTACAAAAAAGGCTTGGATATCGTTAAAGATATGGGCGGGGGTTTCTTGCAGAAAATGACGGAAGGAGCGTCAATTCTGGGCCTGTTTGTCATGGGGGCATTGGTCAATAAATGGACCAAAGTGAATATTCCGCTCGTGGTTTCAGAAGTGCCTGACCCAGTGACGGGTGAGATGAAAGTCACGACTGTGCAAACCATCCTCGATCAATTAATGCCCGGCCTCATGCCATTGTTATTAACCTTCGGCTGTATGTGGTTGCTGCGGAAAAAAGTCAATCCATTATGGATTATCGTGGGCTTTTTCGTACTGGGGATCGTCGGTTTCCGTTTTGGTTTCCTCGGCTAGATCGATTTATTGCCGCATGACGAAAGTCGCTTATTATCTCCTCGCAACGCGGGGAGATAATAAAATATGACGAAGCCCACGCACGATGAAAATAGGGATTAAAAATGGGTTTGCATGATATTGTTTTGATAGTTTTGATTGTATTCATGCTCGCTTTTGCGATTTATGATGAATTTATTATCAATCAGCTCAAAGGCAAAACGTTGTTAAATATCAGACTTAAAAGAAAACAGCGGATTGATGCCCTGATCTTTATCGTTTTGATTGCCATTGTTATTTACAATAATATTACCTCACATGGCAGCCAGTTCACGACTTATTTATTGTCATTTACCATTCTGGTGACATTATACTTAGGTTATATTCGCTCCCCAAAATTAATCTTCAAAAAAGACGGTTTTTATTATGCTAACCGTTTTTTTTCTTATGAAAGCATTAAAGCCATGAATTTGTCTGAAGATGGTATTCTTATGATGGACTTAGCGCCGCATAAAATATATCTCTCAGTAACAAATTTGGATGATTTAGAAAAAATTTATCAATTTCTTGTCAACAACAAATAATTTCACTTATTCACCCTCGTCGTATTTCAAGATGCCTTTATTATCTCCCCGCGC
>NZ_JAQRFJ010000051.1:0-26588 GCF_028599065.1 Xenorhabdus sp. PR6a
ATATTTATTGGGTTAATTGAAGGGTGCGCAGCATTAGGTGCTATAACCTCCTCTTTATATATTCAACAAAAAGCTGAGCATTTCATAGGAAAGTCTAAGGTGGTCATAGTATCTTTCTTTACCCTTTCTTTTTCTTTCCTGATGCTCTCATTGAGTGTGAATGTTTGGGCCTGGTCAGTGTTAGTGTTCTTTATGGGCGTGGTCATTGTAATGAATAATGTTAGTGTTGAAGCTAGCAGATCTATCGCCATTCCTGAAGAACACCGAGTGAAAATTCAGACTATACATAACTGTATCATTGGTTTAGGAAATCCTTTTGGTTTATTAGTTATTCCGTACATAGTTTCAAAATATAGCTACTCTACAGCGCTTATTTTCTCTTGTATATCCGTATTTCTAGTAGCTGTCTTTGTAAAGTTTATTCCTATGTTTGATGTACTACTCGATAATGATCGTGACGTTTCAAATTTATATAAACATACATATGGTGATAAATGAAATTGATAAAAGATATTTCTACTAAGTATGAGATAGGCAGAAACAAAGTCTATTACCGTCATCATACTGCACATCTTATCCAAACTGGCCACCTTTTAAAAAAAGCCGGCTGTGATATGAACGTGATAAACGCCGGTATTCTTCACTCTATTTATGATTCCGATTCCATGTATGGTAATACTGGTGTGCCGATTAAAGATAGGAAAAACATAGCATTAATAACAAATCAACAGACGGAGGAGTTAATATATAAATATTCTATTGCACATGTTTCTGATGATTATGAAAAAATATTTATATCTGAACATGCAGGGGATCCATATTCGGCACGGGCTCTTGCTGATATTCTCATATGCGACATGATTGAACAGATTATTTGGTGCGTTGAGGAAAAAAATATTTTTACCTTTACTGATGCTTTAGAACATCTCAATAAGCTTTTGCCTGTAGTTTCCTATGCAAGCGATAATGTAAGGAATATCTTTAATTTATATATCAGTAAGTGCGAATGATGATTGATAAAATTCATTCAAAAATGGTTCAGCTATTCCATCAGTATATAATTGGTAAATTACATCCAGACTTTTTCAGTGAAGAATTCGACCGTTATGAATCGCAGTTGTTTCCAGAGTTTTTGTCTGAGAGGGCGTCATCAGTTCAGTCATATGGACAATTGATAATGCTTAATAGGCAGGCAAAAGAAGCTTCATCCGGTGCGATGAAAAATCTGAAAGAATCCCTCACTCGTCTTAATCATTACCAGAATATAGCTGCACTGAATATTTCTGAGCACGGTGCTAAAGGACTACTTTCTGGTGACAAACATGCAATGCAGGAATTTTTCAGTAACAGTAAGAATGTTGAATTTGTGCGTCAGGCATACAGACTGAAACATAGTCCAGATAACTTAAGCCGCCCTTTTTTCGATTCTGCTTTAATACAACTCGATGAGGTTTTTAATGCACGTACCTGCGCTGCACAGCAAAGCGGGTTTAGTACTTATTCGGATGGAAAATGCGCGCTGATCAGTGATACACAGACAGTATCTGTTCTAAAAATTCTAAATACCTTTTCATAATTATGAGACTTCCATATTTCCTATTCCTTTCCAGCTACTTGCTGAGGCTGTATTCAAAAAGATCTTAATTTTTTTGATCAATTGCCACATGTACTGGCAACAATGATTTCGTGTGACCGTTTCATGCAATGATTGCCATAACCGTTCTATTTTAACCTCAGCTTCGTTTAAGAATAGCGATATCATTATCCCGTAGATTCAAACGTGGTTTTTTAGGTTGGAATGTATAAGCAATGAGGCCTGCGGCGATTTCCAGCAGAAAACCGAGCTGACTGCGATGTCTTGAATGCTCGATCTGAGAAATATTTTTGAGCTGATCAATAACCGTTTCTATGTTGATGCCAGAGAGGGATAAATTTTTGGCAAAAGTCATCGACGCAGCAGTAAAGTTCTTCTAAATGATACATGCCTGAGGCTCTCCACGATTTTGTTTTCTTTAGCAAAAACTTTGATCGTGCCTCAGGCACTTTAGTTCCCTTCTTAAACGAAGCTCAGGTATGTTAGGCTTTTACACTCTCCAGCAGTGCTTGCCAGGTTGTCAAAACCAATATCTGATCAGGTGGAGCCAGTTCACCCGCTTTAATCGCTTTGTGAATGCTTTCTTCAACACGCTGATGGAGCTGTTCAACCGTATTTGCGCCTTCTTGCTCCAGTTCAGCAACAGCTAATGTCAGATGCCCGCGGAGGTATCCACCAGCAAATAATTCGTCATCACTGGCGTGTTCAACCCTATCATCAATTTGCGCCAGAATGCGTGTTTCAAACTCTGCGAGCATTATTTTTTCCTCAAAATCAAATTCAATTAGCAAAGGGATCTTCCGGATAAGGAAAATGCGCTGCTTTTAGTGCCGGCGTATTGTAAAACGATTGCAGACCTTGAATAAAGCGTGCTGCTCGTGTGGGTATGCCATTTTCAAGGTATTGCATGACTTGGGCATGCACTTTCCGCTGAAAAGCAAGGCGATCTGGCTCAAAATCGCCTTCAAGGTTGTCACAACTGATATTGAAGGGAAATCCGGCTGCGACGCAGAATAACCATTCCAGCGATTGCGGCTTAATCTCCACTTTTTCAAACGCTTCCTGCGTTTGGGCATCACGCCCGTCAGGGCAATACCAGTAACCAAAATCGATCAGTTTGCGACGCGCTTCACCCGCAATACACCAATGAGAAATTTCATGTAATCCACTGGCATAAAATCCGTGGGCAAACACGATCCGGTGATAGTCCACTTGATCATCTGCCGGCAGATAAATCGGCTCATCATCACCTTTTATCAAACGGGTGTTATAGTCATTGCTAAAGCAATTATCAAAAATTTCAATCAGTTGTTGATAATGATGTGCAGTCATGTATTAATGCCGAACCCTAAATCAAAAATAAAACACCAGCCAAGAACGAATAGTCTCTCCGTGGTGATCATAAAGAAGTTTGATGCTCATCAAAAAAGAGATGCTCACCAACATCGGACGGATAAGTTTCTGCCCTTTGCTCAATACTAAGCTCGCCCCTAACCGCGCACCAATGATTTGCCCCATCAGCATCACAACCCCTACCAGCCATAAGACCTGCCCACCAAGAATAAAGAACCCCAACGCACCGATATTAGAGGCAAAGTTCAGTACCTTGGCATGAGCCGTTGCTTTTGCCAAATTGTAGCCACAAAGCATGACATAAGAGAGTGCGAAAAAAGATCCCGTTCCTGGCCCAAACACGCCATCGTAAAACCCAATTCCACATCCGGCAAGGCAGCCAAATGCAATTGAACCAAGACGATGATGCCGGTCTTCTGCGCCAATATTCGGTATCAATAGAAAATAGAGGCCGATAATGATCACTAGTGCCGGCAATAAATAACGCAGAAAATCCGCTGACACAAATTGAACCAGCAAAGCCCCTAACATGGCGCCAATTATCGTCATGATGATAGCAAAACGCTGGGAGCGTAAATCCACGACACCACGGCGGATAAAATAAAGGCTGGCAGAGAAAGAGCTGCCTACTGCCTGTAATTTATTGGTTGCCAGTGTCTGGACAGGAGAAATGCCGACCGAGAGCAGCGCGGGAATAGTCAATAATCCACCCCCGCCGGCAATAGAATCGATAAACCCGGCAACCATCGCAACCAAAAACAGGAGACCGTAAATTTCCGGCCCCAATAATGACCATTCCATGAATCATTTCCTATTAACGTGGAAGCGGGGGTATCACATCGGCGCATTGTGCCCGCTGACGCAGTAAGTGATCCATCAGGACAATCGCCATCATGGCTTCTGCGATCGGCACCGCACGGATACCCACACAAGGATCGTGCCGGCCACGCGTCACCATATCCACTTCCTCTCCCTGACGATTAATCGTTTTGCCCGGCACCATAATACTGGAGGTCGGTTTCAGAGCGATATGGGCAACAATCGGCTGGCTGCTGCTAATACCGCCCAAAATGCCGCCGGCATGATTACTGGTAAAGCCCTGCGTCGTGATTTCATCACGGTTTTCGCTGCCACGTAAATTGACAACACCAAAACCGTCACCGATTTCAACCCCTTTTACCGCGTTGATACTCATCAAGGCGTGGGCAATATCGGCATCCAGACGGTCAAAAACCGGCTCACCCAATCCCACCGGGACGTTTTCAGCCACCACACTGACTTTCGCACCGATAGAATCGCCCTCTTTTTTCAGCGTCCGAAGTAATTCATCAAGCTGGGTCAATTTACTGGCATCAGGACAGAAAAAAGGATTCTGCTCAACCAGATCCCAGTCTTGCAATTCACAACGAATATCGCCCATCTGCGTCAGGCAGGCACGTATAAGAATGCCGTGTTTTTCGAATAGATATTTTTTAGCAATGGCCCCTGCGGCAACGCGCATGGCGGTTTCACGGGCAGATGAACGCCCGCCGCCACGGTAATCGCGCAAGCCATATTTCTGTTCGTAGGTATAGTCAGCATGACCTGGGCGGAAGACATCTTTGATCGCACTGTAATCTTGTGAACGCTGATCGGTGTTTTCAATCATCAGGCCAATGCTGGTGCCTGTTGTCACGCCGTCAAACACACCAGAAAGAATGCGGACTTGATCGGGTTCGCGGCGCTGGGTCGTATAACGGGAAGTGCCCGGACGACGCCTGTCCAGGTCGATTTGTAAATCAGCTTCGCTGATCGCAATGCCGGGTGGAACACCATCAACAATACATCCCAGTGCGACGCCGTGGGATTCACCAAATGTGGTGACACGAAAAAACTGCCCAATACTATTTCCTGCCATGCCTATTCCTACCCTGCCATCATTATTTATGCGTTAAAAATGAGAGCGAATAACAATAACTCACCCAATGATTAAAACCTATCTTATTTCAGTAATTTTATTTGACTTTAAATCGCGTTTCAAAATGAAAGGCGTCAATCTTGTCCCGCACGACACGCAGGACAAGATGACACGCTATCACGATGATGAAAACCTGTTTAATGTCATGGGATATTAGTTTTAACCATTGCGTGGTGTGAAAAATATTACGCTTTGAATTGCTGGAAATATTCGTGATATTCAACAAGCTGCTGGCGAGTCAGCACGAAAACACCATCACCATAAGCATGGTCGAATTTCAGCCATTTAAAGGGAACGTCAGGGTATTGCTCAATCAGGTGAACCATACTGTTACCGACTTCACAGAGCAGGATGCCATCTTCCGCAAGGAAATCCGGGGCGGTCGCCAGAATACGAAGAACCAACTGCAATCCATCAACACCCGCCGCCATCGCTAACTCAGGTTCATGACGATATTCTTCAGGAAAATCACTGAGATCTTCCTCATCGACATAAGGCGGGTTAGTCACAATGATGTCATATTTCACGGGTGGCATATCATGAAACAGATCTGAACGGATCGGGATTACCTGCTGGGAAAGCCGGTGGTTCTCTATATTGATCTCTGCAACGGCCAACGCATCCGGCGAAATATCAACCGCATCCACTTCCGCTTCCGGGAAGGCATAGGCACAGGCTATGGCAATACAACCGCTGCCAGTACAAAGATCCAAAATGGTCGATGGTTGATGTGAGATAAGCCCTTCAAATTGGTTGTCAATCACATATCTCACCAGTGAACGTGGAATCAAAACCCGCTCATCGACATAAAATTCATGGCCACAGAACCAGGCCTGATTGGTCAGATAAGCCACAGGAACACGTTCATTAACCCGGAGCATGACCAATTCCACAATGCGCTGGCGTTCGGTTGATGTCAGACGTGAAGCCATCATTGAATCTGGAATATCCTGAGGCAAGTGCAATGTAGGAAGCACTAATTGCAAAGCTTCATCCCACGGATGACATGAAGTATGCCCACAATAGATATTCGCTTCGTTAAAACGGCTGGCAGACCAACGCAACATATCAAGGATGGTATGCAGCTCGGCAACAGCCTCATCGGCTAAAATCTTATCCAAAAAACACCTCCAAATAACAAAAAAGATAGATACTCTATAACCTTCAGGTTGCAGCCCGCAAAACAAACGCCGCGGATTATCTCCCTGCATTGTGGGAGATAATCAATGCCTCTTGAAGTGCGGCGAGTATATCAGATTGTTAGTCTGTCATGATCCCGAACACAAATCAGCTTCCGCGTTTTTTCACCCATAAATAATAGCTGAGGGTTAATAATGCTATCCACATGATCCCAACGTACAATGCGATTCGAGTATTGGGGAAATAGCCTAATACGGCAATCACAAATGCCATAAAAGCAATGGCTAAAGTAGGCGCAACCGGCCAGAAGGGGACGGGGAATTTAAGCTGTTTAACCTCTTCTGCCGGCATTTTCCGACGCATGGTATATTGTGACAGCAAAATCATCAGCCAGACCCAGACGGTGGCAAATGTTGCGATAGATGCAATGATGATGAAAACTTTTTCTGGCAGCAGATAATTCAACACCACCCCCACCAGCAAGATCCCTGACATCGTTAACACCGTCACCCACGGCACGCCGTTTTTCGTCAGCCGGGTAAACGAGGCCGGAGCTTGTTTTTCCCGCGCCATACCATACATCATCCGCCCGGCGCCAAAAATATCACTGTTGATCGCAGAAATTGCTGCGGTAATCACGACAACATTCAAGATATTGGCAGCGAAATCAATGCCAAAACTGGAGAATATCTGAACAAACGGACTGCCATTTTGCCCCACTTGATTCCACGGATAAATGCACATCAAAACAAACAGCGTAAGGACATAGAACAGTAAGATACGGAATGGGACAGCATTAATGGCGCGTGGGATGGATTGTTCCGGATTTTTGGCTTCGCTGGCCGTGATACCGATGACTTCAATGCCACCAAAAGCAAACATCACGACCGTAAACGAAGCAATCACGCCTGCAACACCGTTTGGCATAAATCCGCCATGTTGCCATAAGTTCGATAGGCCTGTGGCCTGTTCGGCTTCCTGACCGAATCCATACAGCATGATGCCGAAACCGCCGATAATCATCGCAATAATCGCAACCACTTTGATAATGGACAGCCAAAACTCCATTTCCCCAAAGACCTTGACGTTACAGAGGTTTATTGCCCCAATAAAAAAGACAATGCCCAGTACCCAAATCCACTGGTCAACATGGGGAAACCAGAGCTTCATGTAGATGCCGAATGCGGTGACGTCAGCAAGACAAACAATTAACATTTCAAAGACGTAAGTCCATCCGGTCAGAAAACCCGCTAATGGCCCTAAGTAGTGAGTCGCATAATAAGAGAACGATCCCGGTGCAGAACGATGCACCGCCATTTCCCCCAATGCCCGCATGACCATGAAAACGGCGGCACCCCCGATGATATAAGCCAGCAATACCGCGGGTCCCGCAGCGTTAATAGCGCCGGCTGAACCATAGAAAAGACCGGTGCCAATCGCCGAACCCAGTGCCATAAATCGAATGTGGCGAACGCTTAACCCTCGCTTGAGTTGTGAGATGTTTTGCATGATTTATCCTTGTGTCTTTTATTATTGGATTGAAAAAGATAAATACGACGATGAGGCCGGATTTTATCCGGCCTCAGACGATGTGTTTGTACTTAATTTTCTAAGATATTGCCAGCGGGCAACAAGGCAGAAAGTTGCTGTTCAGCCAACAACTGGATTGCCGCATCAATATCCGGGGCGAAAAAGCGATCTTTATCATAATGCGCCACTTTGTCGCGGAGAATATGGCGGGCTTTTTCCAAAACCGGACTGCTCTTCAAGCCATGACGGAAATCCATCCCCTGACACGCCGTCAACCATTCAATCGCTAAGATCCCACGCACGTTATCTGCCATTTCCCATAAGCGACGGCCTGCGGCGGGTGCCATTGAAACGTGATCTTCCTGATTAGCAGATGTTGGCAGACTATCGACACTGGAAGGATGCGCCAATGCTTTGTTCTCACTTGCCAGCGCAGCCGCCGTCACTTGGGCAATCATGAAACCGGAGTTCACGCCGCTGTTCTCAACTAAGAATGGGGGTAACTGCGACATATTGCTATCCATCAGCAAAGCAATGCGGCGTTCTGACAATGAACCCATTTCTGCCAACGCGAGTGCCAAATTATCCGCTGCCATCGCGACGGGTTCAGCATGGAAATTACCACCAGAAATCACTTCATCTTCTTCGGTAAAGACCAGCGGATTATCAGAAACTGCATTGGCTTCAACCATAATGACATCAGCCGCATGGCGGATTTGGGTTAAACAGGCACCCATCACTTGTGGCTGGCAGCGTAATGAATAAGGGTCCTGAACTTTCGGGCAATTATTATGCGACTGAGAAATCCCGCTTTGTTCTTCCAATACCCAACGGTAAAGCGCGGCCACATCAATTTGACCTTTCTGACCGCGTGCGTCATGGATACGCGCATCAAACGGCTTACGGGAACCCAGCGCAGCTTCAACGGACAAGGCACCACAGACCACCGCTGATGCCAGTAAATCTTGGGCGGCAAACAGCCCTTTCAAGGCAAAGGCGGTAGAAGCCTGTGTCCCGTTGAGCAGTGCCAGCCCTTCTTTCGCAACAAGAGAAATCGGCTTCAGCCCCGCTTTTTCCAGTGCCGCTTTCGCGGGCAGCCATTCCCCCCGATAGCGGGCTTGGCCTTCTCCCAATAATAACAGGCTCATATGTGCCAGTGGCGCTAAGTCGCCGGAAGCCCCGACTGAACCTTTGCCTGGGATACAGGGATAAACGTCGGCGTTAACCAAGGCAATCAATCCCTCAATCACGTCCAGACGAATGCCGGAATAGCCACGGGCAAGGCTGTTGATTTTCAACACCATAATCAACCGGACAATATCATCCGGCAGAGGCTCACCCACGCCCGCAGCGTGTGACAATACAATAGAACGCTGTAACTCTTCTAAATCCTGCGCAGCAATACGGGTATTTGCCAACAAACCAAAACCGGTATTAATCCCATAAGCCGTTCTATTTTCGCTGATGATGCGATTCACACAAGCGACGCTGTTCTCAATGGCAGGAACGCATTGTTCGTCCAAACGGATGTGAACAGGATGCTGATAAACATGGCGTAATTCTTCAAGCGTCATTTTCCCCGGATGAATAGTGATATTTTTCATTTTAACAACGCCCCTTATTTTGCATCGATCACTGGCAGGTTTAACATTGGCAGGTTTAATCCCTGCTCTTTCGCACACTGAATAGCCAACTCATAACCCGCATCAGCATGACGCATCACGCCTGTTGCCGGATCATTGTGTAATACACGGGCAATACGTTCAGCCGCTTCGTCGGTGCCATCACAAACAATGACCATGCCGGAGTGTTGCGAGAACCCCATCCCCACCCCACCGCCATGATGCAGGGAAACCCATGTCGCGCCACCCGCCGTATTCAGTAAGGCATTCAGCAGAGGCCAGTCAGAAACCGCATCCGAGCCATCCTGCATGGATTCCGTTTCACGATTCGGGCTGGCAACAGAGCCGGAATCCAAATGGTCACGGCCAATCACGATGGGCGCAGAAAGTTCCCCACGGCGAACCATTTCATTGAATGCCAGCCCCAATTTGGCGCGATCGCCCAATCCCACCCAGCAAATACGGGCGGGCAATCCTTGGAAACTGATACGCTCTCTCGCCATATCCAACCAACGGTGTAAATGGGCATCGTTCGGCAGCAGTTCTTTGACTTTGGCATCGGTTTTATAAATATCCTCTGGATCACCAGAGAGTGCCGCCCAACGGAAAGGCCCGATGCCACGGCAGAACAGAGGACGAATGTAGGCAGGTACAAATCCGGGGAAATCAAAGGCGTGTTCAACACCCGACTCTTTCGCCATTTGGCGAATGTTATTGCCATAATCGAACGTCGGTATGCCCTGTTTCTGGAACGCCAGCATGGCTTCAACATGCACGGCCATAGAAGCTTTTGCCGCTTGGATCACCACGTCGGGTTCACTTTCGGCGCGGCGGCAATAATCTTCCCATGTCCAACCGGCCGGCAAATAACCATGTAATGGATCATGGGCGCTGGTTTGGTCGGTCACCATATCCGGGCGCACGCCACGGCGGACTAACTCAGGTAAAATCTCGGCCGCATTACCACACAATGCTATCGATACGGCTTTACCTTCTTGGGTATAACGTGCAATACGCGCCAAGGCATCATCAAGATCAAGAGCCTGCTCATCGACATATTGGGTACGCAGACGAAAATCAATGCGGCTCTGTTGGCACTCTATCGTTAATGAAGACGCGCCGGCCAGTGTTGCCGCCAATGGCTGTGCTCCGCCCATGCCGCCCAAGCCCGCAGTCAGTATCCAGCGCCCGGCCAAATTACCGTTGTAATGCTGGCGGCCGGCTTCCACAAACGTTTCGTAAGTGCCCTGCACAATGCCCTGACTGCCGATGTATATCCAGCTACCGGCAGTCATCTGACCATACATTGCCAGCCCTTTGGCATCCAGTTCGTTAAAGTGTTCCCATGTCGCCCAGTGTGGAACCAGATTCGAGTTGGCAATTAATACTCGCGGGGCGTTTTCATGGGTTTTGAACACGCCCACCGGTTTACCTGATTGCACCAGCAGGGTTTCGTCATTTTCCAGATTCGTCAGGGTTTCAACGATTTTTTCATAGCATTCCCAGTTTCTGGCGGCACGACCAATACCGCCATAGACAACCAGTTCGCAGGGATTTTCCGCCACATCGGGATCAAGATTATTCATGAGCATACGAAGTGGTGCTTCGGTTAACCAACTTTTTGCTGTGAGTTGCGTTCCTCTGGGAGAGCGAATGATTGTGTTGCTAAATTTATTATTTTGTATCGTCACGATTTTTTCCTGTTTCATCGTTGTGAATTTTGTTAATTTTATAGTTGTATATACATGTATATTCAATAGGCAAAAATGTGACGGAGATAAAGTTAATAATGCGGGAAAAGATACTATTTATTATATAAATCAATCAAATGACATTGATTTACTTCGTGATAAATCGGGAAATATTTTTGCTGGTTTTGTGTTTAATATCACATTGATTTTACATTATTGTCACAATGCTTCATAAAAAACCAATAAAAAACCTCTTCCATCCCACAAGGGAAAAAGAGGTTTTTGCGGTTTAATTTTTGTGGCTTAAGTAGAAAGGCTATGAATTAAAACGCCCTTTCAACTTATATCGATGTCCGGGAAACAATAATTTGGCACTGGAAACAATAAATGCTTTCGACCAGGTTCGCCGGCTGATTAACAAGCAAGGCGTATTGGCCTCAACTTGCAATAACCGGCATGAGAGTGCATCTCCCGCCACAGCTTCAACAATATGCTCCCCTTCTGTCAATGGCGCGACGTGAGATAAGTAATCATGGGCCGTTTGCTGACGGAAATCTTGCCGCAAATAGTCTGGTGCCGCCTGAACATTGACATAGCGATCTTCAATTTGTACCGGCACCTCATTTTCATAATGGATAATGATGGAATGATAGAGAGGGGCTCCTACCGCAATGCTGAATTCCGCAGCCTGAGTGATATTGGCGTTCACTTCAGCGAGTTTCAGCACCTTGCTGCGATGCCGGTTAGCGCGAGCCGCAATTTCATCAGCAATACTGTGAATTTCAAATAATGCAGACTGTCCTTTCGGCTCAGAAACAAACGACCCGACGCCTTGCAAACGAAACAGAAAACCTTCTGCCGTTAACTCCCTCAATGCCCGATTAGCCGTCATACGGCTACAGTTAAATTGCTTGACCAATTCCGCTTCCGAAGGAACCCGATCATGCGGTTTCCACTCCCCGGTATAGATCTTTTCAATAATTGCTTGCTTGACTTTCGCATACAAAGGCACGGGTTTGGCATTTGTATCTGGTAAATCGCTATCCGGTAAATCGTCTGTCACTATCCTTTCCTTCTCACGGTTTTCTCTCCAACGGATGACCCAGCCTATCTGCTCCACCAGTGTACCAACTGCCATGCAAGGCGAGCGGCGGCTTTTCCCCCCATGCCCTGAATATCATACAAAGGGTTAAGCTCCACTAAATCGACAGCCTGCAATTTTTTGCTCTGACAGATGAGTTGAACCAACGGCAATAAACGTTCCAGCGGAACGCCCAATGCCGCGGGCGCAGAAACGGCGGGCATTTGCCAAATGGGCAGCACGTCCAGATCGATCGTCATATAAATGATATCAACCTGATTAATGATAGCCTGGAGTTGCTGCTGTACCTTATCCAACATGGATTCAACGCAGTGGGTATCCCAAATAATGGTGACATCAAGATGATTAGCTTCATCCAGTAATGCCTGAGTATTTGATGCCAAGCTGGCGCCAACACAACTGTAATTAAACGGGCGTTGATGTTGCCGGCAGTAATGGGCAAGTTGCCGAAATGGAGTGCCGGATGTCGGCTGTGGCGAATTTCGCAGATCCAAGTGCGCATCAAAATTAATGATACCGACACGCTGCCCCGGAAACGCCCGGTAAATTCCCATTCCATGCGCAAAGGCCGTTTCATGCCCGCCACCAAAAATCAGCGTCTTCATAGTATGCTGCTGGCATTGATAGACAGCATCACTGAGCGCCTCTTGTGCCCCACTCAGTTCCCCCGGATTGGCGCGAATATTGCCCAGGTCCACCAACCTGTCATGACCCTCATAACTTGCCAGATTTGCCAACGACTGGCGCAAATATTCCGGCCCCGCTTTCGCGCCCGGACGCCCCTGATTGAGTTTGACGCCTTCATCACATTCAAATCCCAATAGCGCAATGTGATGGGGAAATTCTGCGGGGGAGAAACGGGCGGGCTGTTTTATTGTCTGGAATAGCCGTAAGGCGTTATTGGCTTCGGCAAGATCATTGCGCCCTTGCCAAATGTTTTCTGATGTTGGCTGCCATAAGTTCATATTTTTTCCCCCCATCGCCCTGAATTATTGCTAATTTCGCCATGATAAACACGATAAACCAACGGGTTATGGCCTAACTCGTATAAGATATCAACGGGATCCTGAGCCTCCCACATGATGAAGTCTGCCATAAAACCCGCCGCCAATTGCCCATGACTCTTCGCCCGCCCCAATGCCTGAGCGGCATGAACGGTGACGCCCTGCCATACTTCTTCTGGCGTTAAACCAAACTGTACGCAAGCCATATTCATGATCAGGCGCAAAGAAGCAAAAGGACTGGTTCCGGGATTAAAATCGGTTGAAATCGCCATTGGGACACCATATTGGCGCAATAAGGCAATCGGGGGACGTTGTGTTTCCCTCAGGAAATAAAATGCCCCCGGCAGTAATACCGCCACCGTCCCGCTACGGCTGATCGCTTCAATACCTTTTTCATCCAAATGCTCGATATGATCAACGGATAAACCTTGATATTCAGCCACCAGCTCACTTCCTCCCAAATTGGAAAGTTGCTCAACATGGCCTTTTACGGGAATATTCAGACGCTTTGCGGTGGCAAAAAGACGCTTGGTCTGGTTCAGGTTGAAACCCACCGTCTCA
Organism: Xenorhabdus sp. PR6a; assembly: GCF_028599065.1. Classification (NCBI taxonomy): domain Bacteria; kingdom Pseudomonadati; phylum Pseudomonadota; class Gammaproteobacteria; order Enterobacterales; family Morganellaceae; genus Xenorhabdus; species Xenorhabdus sp. PR6a. Next base: position 13,555 of record NZ_JAQRFJ010000051.1, read on the forward strand.
CAAAATACATCGACGGCTTCGAATAACTGTTTTTGCCAGAGGGTGGGCAAGATGGAATCACAAACGAGTTCGATATAGGCATCAGGATCCTGTTTATATTCAGGCGGGACGGCATGAGCAGAAAGTAATGTCGGGCTAATTTCGATGGGATTTTTCTTTGCCAATGCCCGTACAACCTGCAACTGTTTCTCTTCATTTGCCAGATCCAGCCCATAACCGGATTTCACTTCAATCGTCGTCACCCCTTCGGCCATCAAGGCATTAAGACGTTTCTGAGACACAATTTCTAACTGTTGGGCGGAACTATTACGGGTGGCATTGACGGTGGAATTAATTCCGCCTCCTTTTGCGCTGATTTCTTCATAAGAAATCCCATTCAGGCGCTGCTCCCACTCAGAGGCTCTATTGCCACCAAAAACTAAGTGGGTATGGCAATCGATTAAACCCGGTGTTATTAGCCGCTGCCCTGCGTCAATGATTTTGCATAGGTTGGCAGGAACGCTGGCGGTCGGCAAAATCGCCAGAATTTTTTCATCCCGTACAATCAGATCATGCTGTTCCAACATGCCGTAACTGCTTTTATCACTAATGCCTTTCATGGCAGGGTTCATGGTGGCAAGTCTGGCATTACGCCATATGACATCAGTGTCTCTTAATTCGATTGACATTTTACTATCCTGTTATTTTTCTTTTCTTGTTGGACTCAAACCTCAAGTTGTATATACATTTATTTTATAACCAAACCTAATTGTCAAATCATTTTGTGAACAATTTGTTACTTAAAATGATAGCTTCCAAGAAAAATCACAAAAAATCAGGTACACTTGCCAAAAGTTGTGAGTAAATGAACGTGTGATGAAGAAAAAAGATCAATTAAACCCAGAAGACATCAGTCTATTCAGAACATCTGTTGCGGGAACCCGTCGCATTGCGCAAGATACCGTTTCCCATCCACCGAAAAGAAAAAAAATTAGCCATGTTGCCCCTGAACGCTTAATGCAGGAACAGGCCGATGCCAGTTACTATTTTTCCGATGAGTTCCAGCCCAATTTGGATATGGAAGGCTCGACCCGTTATATTCGGGAAGGGGCCAGTCATTATGAATTAAAGAAATTGCGGCGAGGAGATTATTCCCCTGAGCTTTTTCTGGACTTACATGGACTCACTCAGTTACAAGCCAAACAAGAAATCGGGGCATTAATCGCTGCCTGTCGTCGCGAACATGTCTATTGTGCCTGTGTTATGCATGGCCACGGTAAACATATTCTCAAGCAACAAGCACCGTTATGGCTGGCCCAGCACCCGGATATTATTGCCTTTCATCAAGCGCCTAAAGCGTGGGGAGGGAACGCTGCGTTACTCATTTTGGTCGAGGCCGATGAAGTTACGCAGCGTTAATTATATTGCCGGATAATTAAGATGAATTGATCACAATTTCGCCGCCAATTGCGCCGGAGATGTTTGCCATAACAGACAGCCTTTTTCTGTTTGGTGATCCAGCTCGACACAAGCAATGCTGGATGTGGCAAACATCGGGGGAGTTTGCCCAGGGCAAAGCTCAGAAACCAAATAACCGACTAACGGTAAATGGGAAACCACCAATACGGATTGGTGCCCTTGGGTTAACAAAACGTGTAAATAGCTGGCAACCAGCGCTGCATCCCCCGATGGCGTTAATTCAGCCAGTATTTCTTCATTGTCAGGCAGCGCCACATTTTCTCGCACGACCTTTAACGTTTGTTCTGCACGGATATAAGGACTGACCAATACACAATCAATGCCAGATGGTTGCTGCGAAAGCCAACCAGCCATTTTTTGTGATTCTTGACACCCGCGAGGTGTCAATTCCCGTGCTGCATCACTGACTGCATCTAAAGCAGCATCACCATGACGCATAATAAAAACATACATAATCCACCGTCTGGTTTTAAGTTATGCGTAAAATTTCTTTTTCTGTTCAGCTATCTGGACTAAATATTCACAAGGGACAAACCGTTCCCCATATTGCGATGCCAGACGACGTAAAATTTCGACCACTTTATCACTGCCAAGTTTATCAATATACCGGAATGGCCCGCCCAAGAATGGCGGAAATCCGATGCCAAATACCGCCCCAATATCGCCATCACGGGGACTTCTGATAATACCTTCCTCCAAACAGCGCACGGCTTCATTCAGCATCAGTATCACACAACGCTGGGCGATATCAGCAGGCAACATTTTTATCGCAGGTTTGATATTTAATAAAGCATAAACCGATGCGTCTGCTTCTTTTTTAGCTTTTTTCCCAAAAGGCCAGAATGCGCGCTTTTTACGTGCATATAAATAGAAACCGCGCCCATTCTTCTTGCCCTTCCGGTCATCCTGCAAAATGGCAGCCAACATCTCCGGCGCGGCAAATCGGCTCCCCAATTGTTCTACCAAGATAGGGATGATTTTGGTGCCGACATCGATACCCACTTCATCCAGCAAATTGATGGGGCCAATCGGAAAGCCGAAGTTTGTCAATGCACTATCGATATGTTCAATAGGCTCACCTTCCACTAAACAATAACCCGCTTCATTAATGTAGGGGGTCAGAATCCGGTTGACATAGAATCCCGCTTTATCCCCGACAACAATGGCGGTTTTTCCCTGTTTCTTCGCCAAGGCCACGGCAGTGGCAATCGTTTTTTCACTCGTTCCTGCATGGGGAATAACTTCCACCAATGGCATTTTATCTACCGGGCTAAAATAGTGAAGACCAATGACCTGCTCTGGCCGAGTCGCCACTTCAGCGATCTTGTGAATAGGCAATGAAGAGGTATTAGACGCAAAGATAGTTTCGGGTTTCGTATACTCTTCAATTTCAGCAACCATTTTGCGTTTCAAAACTAAATCTTCAAATACCGCTTCAACGACAATATCCGCTTGCTGAAATCCACTGTAATCTGTGGTTCCTGATAGCAGGGACATCTGGCGAGAACGCTCACCTGATTTTAATCGACGCTGTTTTACCCGCTTGGAAAGGCGATCCCAAGTATATTTCAGTGCTTGATTGATGCCTTTTTCATTAATATCTTTAATGCGAACAGGCAGGTTCCCTCGTGTCGCGGTGACATTGGCAATACCGCCCCCCATCAAGCCTCCGCCCAGAATCCCCACCTGTTTAATTTCGGCAGGCGGCTCTGAAGAACCGGTTTCATTTTTTAACGCCGTAGAAGCAAAAAACAGGCTGCGCAATGCTGCTGATTCTGGCGTCATCGCCAGCTCACCAAATGCTTTGGCTTCAAGCTGAAAACCTTTCTCCGATCCTTTTTCTAAGCCAGCCCGGATTACATTGATAATTTTCTCTGGCGCGGGATAATGACCACGGGTTTTTTCTCGCGTTTTTTGGTGCACCATCGAGAATAATAACGGCCTGCCCAAGGTACTCGCCAGCATACGCTGCGACCAGGCCAATGGCTTACGCTTCACGATGCCTTTTTTAACATTGCCCTTTTTAATATATTGCACAGCAACATCCAGCAAGATATCCAAAGGAACTGCGTCATCGACCACGCCTAACCGTTGCGCCTGTTTTGCCTTAAGCTGTCGCCCGGTCAATATGATATCCAGAGCAGCGCTGACACCAATCAAACGCGGTAATCGCTGCGTCCCGCCTGAACCCGGTAATAGGCCAAGCTGAACTTCCGGCAAACCAAGGCGGGTTTTCTCATCCAAGGAACAGATGCGCGCATGACAAGCCAATGCCAACTCCAGCCCACCGCCTAAGCACGCACCATGGATCGCGGCCACAATCGGTAAAGAATAATCGGCGATTTGCGCAAAGAGTTTTTGCCCTTTTTCAGCCAGCTCTGTCGCTTCTTGCGGGGATTGGCAGTGAGCTATCATGCTAATATCGGCACCAGCAATAAAGGTATCTGGCTTACCGGAGATAATAACCAGCCCTTTCAGATCTGAAACTTGTTGGGCTTTTTCAAATATGACCAAGAACTGATCGACAAATTCGGCTTTCAGTGTGTTAACTTTCTCTCCCGGCACATCAATGGTGATGATCCCCACCTTGTCATCCCTGACAGAAAAACTGAATACCGATTGTTCCGGTTGCATTGCTGCTGAGATCACCGTTGCTTTTTCAGCCTGAACCATTATTCCACCTCCAAGACCATTGCTGCACCCAAACCACCTGCGGCACAAGCTGTCGTTAACCCAAACCCACCACCACGGCGACGCAATTCATTCAACGTCTGGGTCACCATTCTGGCTCCGGTCGCCGCAAATGGATGCCCATAAGCAATGGAGCCTCCCAACACATTGAATTTATCCATATTCACTTCACCTATTGCCTGAGTGCGCCCCAATTTTTCACGGGCAAATTTTTCACTGGCAAACATGTTTAGATTCGTGAGGGTTTGCGCAGCAAAGGCTTCGTGCATATCGATGAGAGTGAGTTCATTCAGTGTGATACCGGCACGATCCAGTGCCAGCGGTGTGGCATAAGACGGCCCCAGTAGCATATCCTGCCAAACATCAATAGCAGAAAACGCATAACTGCGTAAATATCCCAGCGGCGTCATGCCGAGTGCTTTGGCAACCGATTCGCGCATTAACATCACGGCGGCTGCACCATCCGTCAGTGGCGTGCTGTTTGCCGCAGTCACGGTGCCATATTTGCGATCAAAAGCCGGACGCAATTTGGCATAAGAAGCCAACGTTGAATTTTTTCTGATGTTGTTATCTTCTGCCAATGTCTGGCTGTATGGCGGGAAATAGGCTGATATGATTTCCTGTTGCAAAAACCCTTGCTCCCAAGCTTGAGCAGCCAATACATGGGAACGGTGCGCTAAGGCATCCTGATCTTCGCGGCTGATGTGGTAGGTCTTTGCCATCTGCTCTGCGGTATCCCCCATTCTCAATCCCGTGGAGTATTCGGCAACCGCCGGAGAGACAGGCAATAAATCACGCAATTTCAACCGGCTGAGTAATTTTAATCGTTGGGCGAGGCTTTTGGCTTTGTTCAGGTCAACTAAAGTGCGGGCTAATGATTTAGTCACACCAATGGGCAAAACGGATGAGGAATCCGCTCCTCCAGCAATGCCCACATTGACGGTGCCCGCCATGATACTTTCAGCCACATTTGCAATTGCCTGAAAACTGGTCGCACAGGCACGGGAAACACTATAGGCATCCGTATTCACACTTAAGCCTGCGCCTAAAACAATTTCCCTTGCAATATTGGGGGCTTCCGGCATTTGGACAACCTGCCCAAAAACTAATTGGTCGATCTTCTCAGGCGACAAACCGCTCCTGATGACCAGCTCGCTGACGACAGCCTTTCCCAAGTCAACAGCCGGAATACCGTGGTAAAAAGTTGCCTGCTTCGCAAAAGGGATGCGCAACCCGCTGACAATAGCGACACGTTCCTTTTGCGGTGTGACTTTTGTTGAAGAACGACCCATAGCAACTCCTGAACATTATTATTAACTAAATCAATTGATTGATTAAAAAAATTGACTCACCTTATAAGAGGTCAGACCTGATGATGCATTGTTAACGCAATGTTGGAAAATAGCAAACAGGAATAAACTAAAAATGAGAGCAAACTCAATTTTAAATTATTTATAATTTATACAACTTAAACGAAGAATATGCGACAAGAGTACAAAGAAAAGGCAATGATTTACAATCGGTTACATGCGGTTTTCTCACTATTGTCATGATAAAACAATGAGAAAACCGTTGTTTAGCGTAAATTAACGCAAACCTAACTGAAAGATGAGGGCTTCTGCTTGACAACTAAAGATGAAATCCACAGATAATTGCATTCCACCCTCAATCGCTTCGAGCTTGTGGCGTATAATACAAGGTTCAGATTCAACTTCTTTTGCCTTTTTAATCAATGAATTAAGCATAACCTGAGCGTCTTGTTCACGGGCAAAAATATGCTGGTAAGACGCAGTGCAATCTTCATTGTCAATGATTGTTCCCACATCAACACAGCAGCAAGCAGCCGTTTCATTGGCGCTACAACGGTTAATCGCATCAGACATTTCATTTCTCCAACGATAAAAATTTGCAGATAATTCTACGTGCTCCTGACTGACGATAACCAGCATTTGCGCTGTTTCAAGCCAATTATCTCACTATTTATTGATCTGACCACATCAACAAAAATTTATTTACACTTCATTAACGGAGATTGTCGATTTTTTGTTAATCAAGTCCCAATTTAAGAATCATTTTGGATATATTTAAAAAACATTCTTGCAACATACTCTATTATCAGGCCTATACTTCGTGCACTGGTCTGATTTGTCATTACGATAAACCGACCCTACAATCCCGCGCTCTCAGCTACTTGAGTAGCATGTTAATAATAATTAAACAATGAGGTTTTGGTTATGAGCCAGAAAAACCTATTTACACGTTCAGCATTAGCAGTGGCGGTTGCAATCCTTTCATCCAACGCTAGTGCTGCCGGTTTTCAATTGAATGAATATTCATCATCAGGACTAGGTCGTGCATTTTCTGGAGCAGGCGCCGTTGCAGATAACGCTTCCGTAGGAAGTCGCAACCCTGCGGCCATGACCTTATTCGCTCACCCAGCGTTTTCTGGTGGTTTGGTATATGTCAATCCAGATGTTGATATTACCGGAAACTCACCTCTCACCAAAAATAGCACCGATGCGAAAAATATTGCACCACATGCATGGATCCCAAACCTGCATTTTATTACCCCGATCAATGATCAGTGGTATGTTGGCGCATCAGCAACGTCTAACTTTGGTCTGGCGACCAGTTTCAGCAATAATTATCCTGCCGGCCCAATTGGCGGTAAGACTGATCTGAAAACCGTGAACCTAAACCTAAGTGGTGCTTACAAGTTCAATGATCAGTTCAGCTTTGGCTTAGGTGTCAATGCCGTTTATGCCGATGCTGCAATCATTCGCCATATGGGTGAAACAGGTCCTGCCCTAACTAAACAATTTCACGCGGCAGGAATACCAATCACAATTCCCGCGTCTGCTGAAGCAGCCAAACTGGAAGGTAAAGATTGGGGTTATGGCTGGAACGCAGGACTCCTGTATCAATATGATGAAAATAACCGTTATAGCCTGACCTACCGCTCAAAAGTCAAAGTTAAATTCAAAAATGGCGATTACAGTAATGATTTGCCATATATACCAGGACACTTAAATGGCCTTAATGGTAAAACCATTAAAGGCCAACTGGATTTGAATTTACCTGATATGTGGGAACTCTCAGGCTATAATCGTGTTGCACCACAATGGGCAATTCACTATAGCCTCCTGTACACAGGCTGGAGCGAATTCAAAGAGTTACGAGGTAAAAGCAAAGAGACCGGAGACACCTTATTCCACAAACACGAAGGTTTCCGTGATGCCTACCGTATCTCGCTGGGTACCACTTATTACTATGACGATAACTGGACATTCCGTACCGGTGTCGCCTTCGATGAAAGCCCTGTACCCGCCAAAAATCGTTCTATCTCTATTCCGGATCAGGATCGCTTCTGGTTTAGCGTAGGAACCACTTACGCATTCACTAAAGATGCTTCGGTGGATGTCGGCGTTTCCTATATGCGTGGTAAGAAAGTACACGTTAGCGAAAAACTGCAAGAGGACGCTCCTTCACCTTTCAATTCACCCTATGAGTTCGATTCCAAAGGAACCGCATGGCTGTATGGTGTGAACTTTAACTATACGTTCTAATCTTCTTTCTGACCGAATGCCGTCACTTGAAAAGGATAGCAGCCAGCTATCCTTTTTAAGGATGGAGACTGAATTAATCTATCGAATCCAATTCATCCTGAATGCTTGCCGCATTAGGATTTTTTTCGGGTTCCAGCTGGCCGCCATTAGCCATAAAATCATGGCGTTGGAAATAAGCATCACGCACCATCAAATAAGGATCTGAAGAATTTTTTAACAGACCGTCAGAATCCAGCAGACGGGCACGGGTTTCTATCCCCTGAAACACCCACTTCCCTACCGACATCCATCCCGTGAGATAACTCAGCACGGGATAAGTCATATCCGCAACGTTACCGCCTTCATCACGCAATGTAAAACTGCCGTAACCGGGCAGAACAACATAGGGGCCATACCCCACATTGTAGTACCCCAATGTCGTACCAAAACGCATGGGATCGTCTTTTGCCAGTTTGGGATTCGCCATAGAAGCAACATCAATCAGCCCCCCCATTCCCAAGAGGGTATTCAAAAAGAAACGGTTAAAGTGTTTTGCTCCTTCATGAACATCGCCACGCAAAAAACTGTTCACCATACTGGCCGGCTCTTCAAGATTACTCATAAAATTGCCAATACCATTTCGCGCGGGCATCGGCACATAATTGCGCCAAGCGACAGCAACAGGGCGCAGAACATAAGGGTCGAGAACATCATAATTAAAGTTGAACATAGCACGGTTAAACCCTTCCAGTGGATCAGAACGCCCCTGTTCCATCGTATTCGATGAACTGGCACATCCCACAAGTAAGAGTGCGGTAAAAGCAACCCCGCTCAGACGATACTTCATATTGTTCTCCACATAATTATTTTTAGACATCAACTATCACGCCGCATACCAGCTAATGCACCCAATATGTAAAATATACTGCCAATTTTTCATTAATGGTAATCAAAAAGATGATGATTATATAGGCAAACAGTTCGCCATACCTTATCTCTGATAAGAAAAACAGGTATACTGTATCCCGTTTTGTTGTCCCCTTAGTTAAATGGATATAACGAGCCCCTCCTAAGGGCTAATTGCAGGTTCGATTCCTGCAGGGGACGCCAGAAGCCAGTCAATCCGCATTACCTCACCACAAAAAACCTTATTTTATATACAATTAGTATTACCTGCCGTCACCTTGCATCACTTGATTGTACCGTCAAAGTGTGGGCATATTTGCGGGCATCGGTTTAAATACCCACTGAGGATGCCCACATGTTGACGATAATTTTCTGTCATATAGAAAGAATGGTACGAGTTTAAAAATGATATATTGCCCATTATTGGTCATAAGACTATGGAAAGAATAGAGCCGTTGGTTTTACTTAAAGTCATTCGTTATTTCGAAGAGCGCGGCGCTATGGAAAGAGCGAGCAAGGCAAGGCGAAGATGTGGTGAAGTATTTAGATATGCAATAGCAACGGGACGAGCGAAATATAATCCAGCACCAGATTTAGCTGTGCAATGACTGGATACAAGAAAAAGCACTATCCATTCCTGACAATAGACCAAATCCCGTTTTTTAATCAGGCATTATCTTCGTATTCCGGTAGTATCATTTCAAAAATAGCTACTCAAGTTCTGCAATATACAGCCCTGCGCACTAAAGAACTGCGCAGTCTCGTATGGAGCAATATTGATTTTGATAATAGACTGATTACTATTGAGCCTGAGATAATGAAGAACCGGAAATTACATGTAGTGCCAATGTCAGATCAGGTGGTTGAATTACTCAAGGTTCTCCACCCGATAACCTCTCATATTTCCGATTTTGTTTTCGCTGGTAGAAATGACAGGAAGAAGCCAATTAGCGAGAACTCCGTTCTGTTGGTAATAAGGCATATTGGCTATGATAGAATTGTTAGTGGGCATGGATTCCGGCACCAATTCAGCACTATTCTCAATGAGCATGGATTTAGCCACGACTTAATTGAGCGTCAATTAGCGCATGTTGACCGTAACAGTATCCGCAGTATATACAACCATGCCCAATATCTTGATAAGCGCCGCGAAATAATGCAATGGTTCGCCGACTACATTGACAGGATATCGGGAACAAAGTAATCACCACAGGACAGAAACCTGCCCTTTAACTCACCTGAAAGCATTTTCCGATTTGAAATCGGGAAACTCCCGTGTTTCCACTCTGGCAGGTTCATCAGCTAAACTTTCAGCCGATTGATTAAGCCAAGAAAAGGAGCCTCCCAAAGCGGTGACTCCCTAAGCTCAAGGAATCCCTGTCGTTAATCACCCTAAAAGTCTCATTCACATTATTGTGTATGTCTTGTATGTACGTATCATACATACACTACATGCATTGAATTCTTCTGCTGTTTTTAAATCTAGTGAGCGGTAAGTGAAGGTTGCAGCACAAGCGACGGAGAGATGGACCTACAGAGGCTAAAAGGTGAGAAAATCCCACCTTTAGATAACTTGTTGATTTTTCTTATTTCTGTCACTGTATCAGAGATTAATGGAAAAGGTGAGAAGATTTGCCGGATTCACTGAACGAGAAATTCCACATTTATGTCTATATTTGACTCTCCTCCGTACACTCTAATTTGATTGCAGTTGGCATCTCCATTACAAATGGCACTCTGAACAATACCCTGACACCCTTTAATCACGGTATACCAACCTGAGTCGTATCCATGCTCAAAACTCAAAATGCACCTCATGGCTCCAGCAGAAACAGCCCACTCAACCGACTTGGTTTCACGTGTACAACCACTAAATAAATTATCATTATCCTTTAAATAAGCACTTTGCTCGTTGCCAGGAGCAATATTTATCTGATCCGCACCACTGTCATACATGCATTCAGTACTTCTTTTAACCATCATGAGACTGTTTTCAGAGAAAGAGGAATTCTTTAATTCCATATTGTATTCAGCAGAAAAAACAGGCTGATTTTCTATATTATCACCCTTTTCAACAGCAAATAGTGAAGGCATTAATAAAAAAGATAATAGTGCGAGAATTACGCCAGATATAATTTTCATCTTACCCCCCCTTTTGATGAATAATTCAAAATAAGAATTTTTATTACTTCATCATTAATAGAACACTGAAATGATAACTGCTATGTCATAGAGATTATTTATCTATCCGATTTAGTATAAATAAATCCCTCTAATAAACCTCACTCAAAAGTCAGTGGGTAAGTGAGACGATTTAATACACACATCAATTTCCATAAGTTAACTTTCGGCAATATAAAGCCACCATAACGATAATATAAACCATAGAAATAATAATTTTTGTTTGGGTTTTGAGTGAATTGATTATGCCCGTTATCTCAAAAATCAGATAATTTACTATCAAATATCAGTAAAAGTAATGTAGTGTATAACGCCTTACACAAGTGCATGATGATGCTTAATAGCATGATTCTGGCAGGATAATAAAAATCATCATCCTGCTCGCTTAGGAATAATAAAGGGATTGTTACCCACTGTGATAATAATAAAGCTTAATGAATTATACGACAGTAAGCTTATGGGCTAAAATCCAAAAGGAGCTGTTAATCGATGTAAAATCAATTTGTTATAAACAGTAAGCTTTCTTCCCTTTAAGCTTTTATCAGTTATGTAGCTAACCTAATCCCTTTTTTTGAAATGATTGACATTCAACCAGTTTAGTTGTATTTAAGCACTAATAATGTGTCTATGTTGTGAGGGGATTGTGTTATGGCTCCATTGACAAAAAATCAGTTAAAAAAGATTTCTGATTTATATCAGAAAATATCTTCATTGAAACACCTTCCTAATACAATGGAATCGGATATAAAGGCTAATGATGACGAAGTTTATGAACTACGTTTTAATCCAAGCAAAGCTGATAGCTACATATTAATAAACATGGAAAATAAAATGGAAACAATACCGAATGGGTTATATGTTTTTGTTAATCGTATAGATGAGCCAGGTGTTATTCGTATGGCAGATTTCCTTGATCAGCATGGACACTCTTCGTTAACCTATTACAAAACTATATATGATGAATATCATAACATAGCAGTTTATTATGCAGGTATGGCCGAATTTACTTCGGGAAAATTAATGTACTGGAATAATCTTAGCGGACATTACAAACCTCCATTCAATTTACATGAAAATTTCATACCCTATATTAATAGGTTGTTTCCAAAACATTTATTCAAAAATCACGACACTTATCGCTGACATAAATCAAACGAGTTTTATGCAAGCGGTCTAAATAGTTATATGGACGCCGACTCAATTCAAGTTGGTGAAATATATGCTTGTAGAGTCAGTTAGCAAAACACTGGAAATGGAATTTAACTTTTTTGATGAATAATTGAAAGAATTCAATACATCATTAAAAATACCTTTGTGACCTTAAGTGTATTTGCCGGAAATATTAATGCGAATGTGTTTCATGCCTGGATGACACAAGATTTGTTGCCGAAGATCCCAAAGAATGCAGTGATTGTGATGGATAATGCTTCTTTTCATAAACGATGTGACACGCTAAAAGCGATAGCTGATCATGGATGCCAGTTAGAATGGCTTCCGCCTTACAGCCCGGATTTAAATCCTATCGAACATAAATGGGCTGGAGCAAAAGCCACAAGAAGACGAGAAAGATGCTCTATTGATGAGCTGTTTACAGAACATGTAACCTATGTCTGATTATATTGATTTTGCTATGCATTGATTTATCTGGCGTTCATGGGTGTTCTGTATCCCATTCGAAATATTGCCTTGAATTACTAACTCAGAATGCCTTCCAAAAGCGGCCACCAGTAGGAGCACCGTGGGAAACAAATGATTTTAATTGGTTTTGTTGATCGTTTCTTATAATAACGCAAGCAGGTAATCCACCATCCATTTCTTGAATATCAATATCTCCTGCGGGTGCAAAAACAGGTACACCAAAACAATTTGCTAAGTCTTGTGGGTAACCATGCTGTAAGGCTATACCGGATATGGCCAAAAAAATGGCACTAATCTGGTGACCTAGCCCTCTTCTCTGTATTTCATCGACTATTCTCTTGACGTTTTCGGAAAATACAACTGAGGTTACACGTTGGTTTGATAAATTAGATGCAATAAGGGCGAGCACTCTTTCATTTCCCGTTCTTGTTCTGTCAATGAAGTAATCGAGTGTGCCGACTATCTGACCTAAAGGGTTACGAATAGAATGGACATATAAATCAGCGTAGCCTCCAGGAGCTATATGATAAAGGTCTACGTAATACTTCATGCTTTCATAGTACTTAGGAATAAAAAGCTTTCCCATCCTTCTCCTCTTAACTTGCAAATCATATA